>JALRDW010000060.1 GCA_023262065.1 Acidimicrobiia bacterium
TGCTCGAGCTGCCACCGCGGGAGGCCGTCGAGCTCCCGCCGCAGACGCTCGAGGGGATCACCGTGGTCGTCACGGGGAAGCGACTCGCCGGCTTCACGTCGCGGGACGCGGCCAAGGAGGCGGTCATCCTGCGCGGCGGCAGCGTGGGGAGCGGGGTCACGAAGCGGACGGACTTCCTGATCGCCGGCGCGGAACCCGGGTCGAAGGCGACGAAGGCCGCGGACCTCGGCATCCCGATCCTCGACGCCGACGAGTTCCGGCGCCTGCTCGAGGACGGACCCGCCGCGTTCCGCCGATCGGCCGACTGAGTCCGCGCCGTCCGCTGGCGCGCCCGGACCCGCGGCGGTCATGCTCGCGACCGCTGCGGCACCGGACGGTGCCCACGGATGAGGAGGTGGTCATGGTCGATCGCAGCGCCATCGGCGCGACCGACGACGGGTACACCATGGAGGTCGAACGCGGGAAGATCCGTGAGTTCGCGCGCGCGACGCAGTCGGCCAACCCCGACTACCTCGACGCACCGGCCCCGGTGATCCCGCCCACCTTCCTCACGACCCAGCAGTTCTGGTCCACCCCCGGGGCCGGGGTGTTCTCGAAGGTGAGGATGGACCGCAAGCGCCTGCTGCACGGCGGCCAGGAGTACGTCTTCCACGGCCCACCGCCCGCGGCGGGCACCCGCCTACACGTACGCACCCGGGTCGAGGACATCTACGAGAAGGAGGGCTCCCGCGGCGGCACCATGACCTTCGTGATCTCGGTGACCGAGTTCCGCGACGACGAGGGTCGCCTCGTGGCCGAGGCCCGGAGCACCGCGATCGAGACCGCGCGGCCGCCCGTCGAGGGGGGTGCGTCGTGATCGCATGGGAGGACCTCGGGGTCGGAGCGACGCTGCCGGCGCGCGAGTACGGGCCGCTGACCCTCACCGACTTCGTCCGGTACCAGGGCGCCTCGGGGGATTTCAATCCGATCCACCACGACACCGCGTTCGCTCGGGCCGCCGGGTTCCCGGAACCGTTCTCGGTCGGGATGCTCCAGGCCGGGATCCTCGGGAGCTACGCGACCGACCTGTTCGGCGCCGCGCACGTCCGTCGGTTCGCGGTCTCGTTCCGGGAGCAGGTCTGGGCCGGTGATGTGCTCATCTGCTCGGGTGAGGTGCTCGACCGCCACGAGGACGGGGAGCGGCGCGTCGATCTGCGCCTCGAGGTGCGCCGACGCGACGGCGGTACCGCGATCCGGGGCGAGGCGACCTTCGTGGTCGAGTGATCCGGCCGTCGGGTCAGGACTTCGAGGTGAACGACCACTGGTAGCGGTCGAACAGCACTCCCGGGTCGTCCTGGCGTTCGATGTTCACGATCACCGTGTTGACGCCGGGCTGGAACCGGTCGATCTCCTTGCCGGGTCCCGGTTGGAAACTCACCCGCCCGAGGGCCACGACGCGCTCGACCTGGTCGTCGGGGATGTCGACGCAGGACCGGGTCGGGCCGCAGACCTGCAACGACCCGGTGAGGTCGTCGCGCAGGTCGACCACGATCGCCGACTGCGGCGGCACGATCGTGTTGGGCGCGGGGGAGACGTCGGTCACGTCGCCGCTCGGCGTCCGCTGGGTCGTGGTCTCGGTGTCCGCCGACAGCACGGCGATGAGCCCGATGCTCGCGACCAGCATGAGACCGATGCTCACGACGGCGAAGCGGCCGGGGTGCTGGATCGCCTTCCGGCGGCCGGATGCGGTGCTCGGGGGCGCGGCGGGCATGGCGGCACGGTACCCCTGCGCCGGGGCGGGCCGACCATCGCGGGCGGCCTGCGTCCGCGTGTTGTGCGGCACACGCCGGTACCCTCGGTCCATGGCGTTCGTCGGTGGTGGTGACCTCGTCGGGCGCGTGCTCGCCGGCCGGTACCGCCTGCTCACCCCCATCGGGACCGGAGGGAGCGGACGCGTCTTCCTGGCCGATGACGTCACGCTGAAGCGCCGGGTCGCGGTGAAGGTGCTCCACCCGGCCCTCGCCGACGATCCGGGGTTCCTGCGCCGGTTCCAGAACGAGGCCCGTCTCGCCGCCGCGCTCCACCACCCCAACGTCATGGCCGTGCACGACTGGGGCGAGGACGGTGGGGTGCCGTTCATGGTGATGGAGGCGCTCACCGGCGGATCGCTCCGGGGGATCCTCGATGCCGGCGGGCGGCTCACGCCGGCGCAGGCCGCACACGTGGGCGCGCAGGTCGCCTCGGCGCTCGAGTACGCGCACGGGCGGGGCTTCGTGCACCGCGACATCAAGCCGGCCAACCTGCTCTTCGACGAGCACGGGATCGTGCGGGTGGCGGACTTCGGGCTCGCCCGTGCCCTCGCCGAGGCCTCGTGGACCGAACCGTCGGGCTCCGTGCTCGGCACCGCTCGGTACGCCTCCCCCGAGCAGGCCAGCGGGGTCGCGCTCGACGGCCGGGCCGACCTCTACGCACTGGCGCTGTGCCTCGTCGAGGCGGTGACCGGGGTGCTCCCGTTCGCCTCCGACACCGCGCTGGGCACGCTCGCCGCCCGCACCCTCACCCCCATCGAGGCACCGGGTGATCTCGGTCCGCTCGCCGCGGTCGTCGAGCGCGCGGGCCAGGTCCACCCGGAGGACCGGTACCCGGACGCCGCGACGATGCGGGGCGCGATCGAGGACGCCGGTCGTCGGCTTCCGCCTCCGGGACCGCTCGGGCTGGCCGGGCTCGACGCATCGATCGCGGACCCGAACCCGACCCAGATCCCGGCGACGCGCCCGGTGCTCTTCGACCAGGAGGCCGACGCGGCGCCCGCCCCGCGACCGGCCCCGGCGCCCCGGCGGCGGTTCCGGATCAGCGCGTCGATGGTCGTCGGGGCCGCGATCGCCGCCGCCCTCATCGGCGGCGTCGCGCTCATCGGGATCCCGAACCTCGGAGCGCAGGTGACCGTGCCCAACACCGTCGGTGGCACGGTGGCGAGCGCGCGCGACGCCATCGCCCGCGCCGGGCTCCTCGTCCGCGAGGACGAGCGGTTCTCGGACGACCCGGCGGGCACGGTCGTCGCCCAGGACCCAGCGCCCGGGCACGAGGTGCGCGAGGGCGGTGAGGTCGAACTCGTGGTCTCCCGGGGGGCGGCACCCATTGCGATCCCGGTCGAGGCCGGCGAGTCGCTCGCCGACGCGCAGGCCGCGCTCACCGAGGCCGGGTTCACCGTCGAGGTGCAGCGCCGCTACGACGAGGAACGACCGAGGGACACCGTCATCACGACGCGGCCGGCGGGCCGCGCGCCCCGGTACTCCACGGTCACCCTCGTCGTGTCCGATGGGCGGCGGCCGATCCCGATCCCCGATGTGGCCGGGCAGTCCTACGACGCTGCCGTCGCCGAGATCACGAACGCCGGGTTCGCGCCGGTCCGTGGCGACGCGTTCAGTGACACGGTGCCGAGTGGCACGGTGATCGGGACCGATCCGAAGGGCGACGGCACGGCGCAACCGGGTGCGCAGGTGCGGATCATCGTGAGCCGGGGACCGGACGTGGTGACCGTGCCGGCCGTTCGTGGGCTCTCGCTCGACGCGGCGTCGGCCGCCCTGCAGGCGGGCGGGTTGAACTCGGCGGTCTCGGGTGCGTACCGACCGGGCGCGACCGTGCGGGCGACCGATCCGCCTGCGGGCACCACGGTCAAGCGCAACGCCACCGTCACGCTGTTCTTCTGATCCTCCGGTCCCGGCCACCGGGACGGGTGTGCGGGCCGCCGGGACGGCCGCGTAGTCTCGCCCGGACCGCTCACGGTGTCCCCGGACGCCGACGACCTCGATGGGGAGACCGACATGGGTGCACTCGACGGACGCATCGCGATCATCACCGGCGCCGGAGGCGGCCTGGGCCGCGAGCACGCGCTGCTCTTCGCCCAGGAGGGCGCCAAGGTCGTCGTCAACGACCTCGGCGGCAACGTCGACGGCAGCGGTGAGGACCGCTCGGCGGCTCAGAAGGTCGTGGACGAGATCCGGGCCATGGGGGGCGAGGCGGTTGAGAACCACGACAACGTGGCGGAGTGGGAGGGCGCCCAGCGCCTCGTGCAGACCGCGATCGACGCCTTCGGTGACCTCCACGTGCTCGTGAACAACGCGGGCATCCTGCGTGACCGCGTGCTCGTCAACATGAGCGAGGCCGAGTGGGATGCGGTCATCCACGTCCACCTCAAGGGCCACTTCGCGCCGACCCGCTTCGCCGCGGCCTACTGGCGCGAGCAGTCGAAGGCGGGCAAGGAGGTCAACGCGGCGATCATCAACACCTCGTCGACCTCGGGCCTGCTCGGCAACCCGGGTCAGGCCAACTACGGCGCGGCCAAGAGCGGGATCGCGACCTTCTCGCAGATCGTCGCCATGGAGCTGAAGCGCTACGGCGTGCGGTCGAACGCGATCGCCCCGGCCGCGCGCACCCGGATGACCGAGTCGACGCCCGGCTTGTCCGACGTGGTGAAGAAGCCCGAGGACGCGGCGACCTTCGATGCGTGGAACCCTGCGAACGTGTCGCCGATGGTGGCCTACCTCGCGACGGCCGATTGCCCGTTCTCGGGGGAGGCCTTCCTCGTGCAGGGCGACACCGTGCAGCGGTTCCAGCCCTGGACGCTGTCCGAGAAGATCACGAACAACGAGGAGCGTTGGACCGTCGCCGCGCTCCAGCAGGCGGCGCCCACCGGTCTCGCACGGACCCGCTGACCGGCGGCGGACCCCTGAGGAGCCTGTCCGTTTCGCGGCGTTCCTCCCGATCGGGTTCCCGATCCGCTCAACCGGCGCTCAAGAGTCGGCGCGGATCCCGCAGCGACCGTTGCGCCGGCGGCTCGGCCACCCGATAGTGCCCGTCGTCGGTCGCACACGGCGCCGACGTCGACCACGGGAGCACGGGATGCGTCGAGGACTGCGCGGAGGGACGAGCCGACCGGGATCGTCGCGGCCGGGCATGGGCTACGGCCGCCCGCTGCGGGCCCGCCCCCCGATCGTCGAGTCCGAGCGGCGGTGGCCCGAGGCGAGCTGGTGGGCCGAACCGGCGCAGCCGGTGGATTCGCCCCGGATGGTCGGTCCGCTGACCTGGAAGCGGGTCTGAACCGCACGTCGCCGGTGCACGCGAACGGCTGCTCCGGGGCGTCGGCCCCGTAGGCTCGTTCCCGGCCCCGACCGGATCGAGCACGTGTGACATCTCCCTCCAGCACCGACGACCGCCGGGGCCGCGTCGCGTTCCACGATCGACCGGGGTACCGCTGGTGGGTCCTCGGTGCCGGCCTCGCCGGCGTCTTCGTGGCCGGCGCCCTCATCACGATCATCGGTGTCTCGCTCGCGACCGTGGCCGAGGATCTCGGCACCTCGACCGCATCGCTCACGTGGGTCATCACCGGCCCGTTGCTCGCCGTGGCGCTCACGATGCCGCTCTTCGGCAAGCTCGGTGACGTCTGGGGACTGCGCCGCGTCTACCTGCTCGGGCTCCTCGGGTTCACGGTCGGGTCCATCCTCACCGCGTTCGCCTGGAACGGTCCGTCGCTCATCGCGTTCCGGATCCTCGGGGCCATCCCGGGCGCGGCGATGGGTCCGACCGCGATGGCCCTCGTGATGCGGACCTTCCCACCGGCCGACCGGGTGAAGGCCATGGGGTGGTGGTCGCTCGTCGGGGCCGGCGCGCCGGTCATCGGTGTGATCGCGGGTGGGCCGCTCGTGGAGATCTTCGGGTGGCGCGCCCTGTTCGTGGCGCAGGCCCCCCTGTCGATCGCGGCCTTCGTGCTCGGCCTCGTCGTGCTGCGCGAGGCGCCGCGTCGCGGTCGTCAGCCGATCGACCTCGCCGGGGCCGCGACCCTCGCCGTCGGGACCACGGCGGCGCTCCTCGGCCTCACGATCGGGGGCCGCGATGGGTGGGGCCGTCCGATCGTGCCCGTGCTCGGCGTGGTGGCCGTCATCGGACTGGTGGCGTTCGTCCGGGCCGAGCGGCGGGCGGAGCACCCGTTGCTCCCGCTCGCCTTCTTCCAGCAGCGCGACTACTCCGCCTCACTGTCGGCCCAGTTCGCGTCGAACTTCGCGTACATGGGTGGCTTCATCATCACCCCGCTGCTGTTCCAGTACCGGTTCGGATACTCGGTGGCCGCCACTGCGGGCGCGTCCATCGTGCGACCGCTCACGTTCAGCCTCGTCGCCGCGGGCGCGGGCTACGTCGCGGCGCGGGTCGGCGTGCGCCGCAGCGCGATCACCGGTCTCACGATCCTGGCCGGCTCGATGGTCTCCTTCACAGTGGCCGCGCTCGCGGGGAACATCGCGCTCGTCTACGCGGGCCTGTTCCTCTCCGGGCTCGGCATGGGTTCGGCCTCGCCGTCCCTCGTCTCGAGCGCTGCGAACGCCGTGCCGCACGAGGACCAGGGGGTCGCGAACGCGGCGCAGCAGATGGCCGCCTCGATCGGCACGGTGGCGGGCATCCAGGTGCTCTCCACCATCCAGGGCGGGGGGCGGACGGCGGCCTCGTTCGGTCCGGCCTACCTCGTGGGCGCGTGCATGGCGGCGTGCGGGGTGGTCGCGGCCTCGTTCCTCGCGCCGCACGTGCGACGGCGGGCCTGACTCAACTCGGCGCGAGGGTGCGGCTGCGCGCCTCGGCCCGCGCGAGGTCCGCGTACCAGGCGAGGAGGAGCGCGACCACGGCACCGTAGGCCAGCACCGCGGTGACGCCGATGGCCTGCTCGATCCACCCGCCGACGAAGACGCCGAGCGGCACGGTGCCCCCGAACCCCATGATCCAGAGCGCCATGATGCGGCCCCGGATCGCGTTGTCGAGGTGGGACTGCAGCACGGTGGACAGCGCGGTGATCACCACGAAGTACGCGAACCCGAGCACGCAGACCGCCGGGTAGGCGAGGCCCGGTCGCCGGACCGATGCGAACCCGACGAGCAGGACGGCGAAGGCCACGAGTCCACCGCGCACGAGACGTTCCTTGCGCACGTGGTGGAGCACGGTCCCGACGGCGATGGCCCCCATGGCCGCGCCGAACCCGAACACGGCGTACAGGATCCCGTACTGCGTGCTCCTCGGTCGGATGTCGAAGTTGACCGCGGAGACCACGGGCATGAGGCCGACGAAGGTGAGCGAGCAGAACGAGAAGACCGTCAGCGTGGTGAGCACGCGCAGGATGAGCGGGTCCCGACGGGCGATCCGGAAGCCGGACATGAGGCGGGCCAGGCCGCGCTCGGTCGGCGGATGGGTCGCGGTCCGACCGTACTTCGCCACGAGGAGGCTGACGATCGCGAACAGGTAGGTGGCGGCGTTCACCGCGAAGACCACGGCCGCCCCGAACGCGGCGTACAGCGGTGCCCCGAGCACCGGGCCGACGACGCGCGACAGGTTCATCTGGACCGACTGCAGCGACACCGATCCGGGGATGTCCTCCCGCGGGACCAGGGTGGGGAGGATCGCCCCCATGGCCGGGGCCGAGAAGGCGTTGCCGATCCCGATCGCCAGCACGCACAGGGCGATGCCGACGAGGTTCGGCCGATCCGCCATCGCGAGTCCGGCGAGCACGAGGGAGCCGATGAGCTGCTCGACCTGCATCACGACGAGCAGTCGCTTGCGGTCGAACGTGTCGGCGGCGACCCCGCCGAGGATGGAGAGCAGCAGCAGCGGTCCGAGCTGGGCGAAGTAGAGGACGCCGACGTACGCCGCCGAGCGCGTGAGGGTGTAGCCGTACGCGCCGAGGAGCACGTTCTGCATCCACGTACCGATGTTGGACGTGAAGGTCCCGGCCCAGACGATGCGGAAGTCACGGTGCCGCAGCGCGGACTGCGCCGTACCCGGTCGGGGCCCGGAGCGCGGCGTGCTCGACATGCCGTCAGGCTAGGAGCCGGACGCGGGCGGACCCGACTCGTTCGGGCCCGGGGTCGTCCCGGGCGCTACTCGGTGATGCCCTGGATCGCCTCGGCGAGCGCGGGGTTGCCGCCGGGGGCGCCGCCACCCTGGGCCATGGCCATGAGCTTCGACATGTCGCCCTGGATCTTCAGCTTGCCCTGCATCATCGCCTGCATCCCGGCCTGGGGATCGCCCGACACGAAGATCGCCTTCGCCGTGTCGTAGTCGGTGGTGATCGTGAGGTCGGCGCCGTCGTCGTGTCCGATGGCCACCCGACCCTGTCCGTTGCGGGCCCCCATGTGGATGTGGCGCTCGTCGCCGAACGGCGTGCCGGTGATCGTGAGGTTCATCATCACCTCGGCGTGGGCCGGGGCCTCGGCCCCGTGGTCCTCGATGAGGCGCTGGACGACGGCGAACCACTCGTCGGAGAGGAACGGGTGCTTGGACACGGGGGGCCTCCTCGGGCGTCGTGAGTCGGGCCGACACTACCGGCGGCTCACCGCGACCGTCATCTCCGCCGCGTACGCTCACCGGCATGGCCGCTGAGACCCGCGAGGAGCGCATCGCCTCCCGCACCCGATCGCCGAAGTGGCAGTCACCGCCGCTGCGGATCGACATGGGGATCTGCATCAACTGCGACACGTGCCTGCGCCACTGCCCGCCGCAGTTCGGGGCGATCTTCAACCACGGTCTCGACGTCATCATCCTGGCCGAGCTGTGCAGCGGCTGCGGCAAGTGCCTCCCACCGGTGTGCCCGGTCGACTGCATCCACCCCGATCCGGACTGGACGCCATCCGAGGAGTCGTGGTGGGAGCACCCCCTCGGGCCCGACGATCCGTACCGCTGACGCGTCGCCCCGGCCCGGGGTCCTCGCGGGGTCGGCCCGTAGACTCACCACCATGTCCGAACCGACCCCCGCGGCGCGCATCACCCGTGCCGACGTCGAGCACGTGGCCCGCCTGGCCCGGCTCGCGCTCACCGACGCCGAGGCCGAGGAGTTCACCGAGCAGCTCGCGGTGATCCTCGATCACGCGGACGACGTCGCCGGCCTCGACCTCGACGGGGTCCCGGCCACCGCCCACCCGCTCCCGGTCACGAACGTGCTGCGCCCCGATGTGCGGGGCGAGTCGCTCGACCGTGACGAGGTGCTCGCCGCTGCGCCGGCGGCCGAGGACGGGCGGTTCCGCGTCCCGCGGATCATGGGGGACGCGTGATGGCGACCGCGCTCGAGCTCGCCGCGGCGGTCCGGTCCGGCGCTCGGTCGGCCCGCTCGGTCACCGAGGAGCACCTCGCCACGATCGACGCCCGCGAGGGCGAGATCCACGCCTTCAACCTGGTGATGCGCGACCAGGCGCTCGCCGCGGCCGACGCGGTCGATGCCGCGGTGGCCCGCGGGGAGGACCCCGGCCCGCTCGCCGGCGTGCCGGTCGCACTCAAGGACAACCTCTGCACCCGCGGGGTGCCGACCACCTGCTCCTCGCGCATCCTCGAGGGCTGGCGACCGCCGTACGACGCCACGGTGGTCGAGCGGGTGCTCGCGGCCGGCGGCATCCCGGTGGGCAAGACGAACCTCGACGAGTTCGCGATGGGTTCGTCCACCGAGAACTCGGCGTTCGGTCCGACCCGCAACCCGCGCGATCCCTCCCGGGTGCCGGGCGGCTCGAGCGGCGGGTCGGCGGCCGCGGTGGCGGCCGGGTTCGCGCCCCTCGCGCTCGGGTCCGACACGGGCGGATCGATCCGGCAGCCCGCGGCCCTGTGCGGTGTCGTGGGGGTGAAGCCGACCTACGGCGCGGTGTCGCGCTACGGACTCGTCGCGTTCGCGTCCAGCCTCGACCAGGTCGGCCCGTTCGCCGCGACGGTCGATGATGCGGCGCTGCTGCTCGACGTCATCTCGGGGCACGACCGCCGGGACTCCACCTCGATCGACGCGCCCCCCACGACATCGCTCGCGGCCGGGGCGGACGTCACCGGCCTGCGGGTCGGCATCGCGTCCGAGCTCACCGACGCCGACGGCATCGCCCCCGAGGTGCGGGTCGCGGTCGAGCGCGCCGCCGCCGCCCTCGAGGCCGCCGGCGCCAGCGTCGAGCGCATCTCGGTGCCGAGCACCGTCTACGGCCTCTCCGCGTACTACCTGATCGCGCCCGCCGAGGCCTCGAGCAACCTCGCCCGCTACGACGGGGTCCGCTACGGCCTCCGGGTCGAGGGCGCCGACGTCGAGGAGATGAACGCCGCCACCCGCGATGCGGGCTTCGGCGCCGAGGTGAAGCGGCGCATCATGCTCGGCACCTACGCGTTGAGCGCGGGGTACTACGACGCCTACTACGGGCAGGCCCAGCGGGTTCGCACGCTCATCGCAGGGTGCCCGGCCAGGTTCGTGGGGATCGTGCAGATGTCGGAGAGGTACATCGCCAGCGGATCCTCGGTCTTGGCCCCGAACGCGAACGCGGTGGTCGGCGCGGTCGGCGACAGGAGCACGTC
>JALRDW010000009.1 GCA_023262065.1 Acidimicrobiia bacterium
CGCGCCGGACCGACGGCCATCACGACCCGGCCGTACCCGAAGGCGACGGCGTCGGTGTCACGGGCACCGGGCCGGCCGATGGCGTGCCGGATGTCGTGCTCGTGGGTGAGCGCATCGACGAGGAACATCGACTGCATCATCGGCGGGAAGTCGGGGATCGTCGGCTCGACCGCGACCGAGCCGCGCTCCCACTCCGCGATCAACTCGGCGACGGACGCGTCCCGGCGCCGGTCGACCTGGGCCTGGGTCCACGCATCGGTGGCGACGCCGTCGAGGTTGCCCTCCACGATGTCGGTGACATCGCCGGCGAGGTGCGCGAGCAGGTCGTGGACGCTCCAGAGCGGGGTGGCGGGCGCAGTGCGCTCGAGGGTGTCGGCGTCGAGCTCGCGGACGAGGTCGATGACGCGGGTGCGGATCCCGCGGTAGATGGCGATGTGATCGTCGGTCGGCATGGTGCCGACGTTAGTGCTCGCCCCGCACGACCGCCGCGGCCTCGGCCGCCCGGGCGCGCACCTCGTCCTCGCCCTCGATGACCCGGCCGCGCATGAGGACGCGCCCGTCCACGATCGCCGTGTCGACCGTGGCGCCCGTGGCCGAGTACACGAGTCCCGCGTCGAGCGGGGCCGGGATCACCTCGGGACCGTCGAGGTCGAGGAGCAGCAGGTCGGCGGGGTGTCCGACCTCGAGCGGGGTCGCGCCGAGGCGGGGCGCGGTCGCACCGGTCGCGATCGCCCACGCGTCGGCTGCGGGCAGCACCGACGGGTCGCCGGTGGTGTGCTTCTGCAGCAGGGACAGCACCTTCACGTCCTGGAGCAGGTCCAGGGAGTTGTTCGAGGCTGCACCGTCGGTCCCGATGCCGACGGCGCAGCCGGCCGCACGGGCCGCCGGGTACCGGAACGCACCGCCCACCGACAACTTCATGTTCGAGACCGGGCAGGTCACGAGCGTCGCTCCACGGGCCGCCACGATCTCGAGCTCCGCGTCGTCGAGGTGCACGCCGTGGGCGAGCACGCTGCGCTCGGTGATGAGGCCGAGTGCGTCGAGGTACGGGACCGGGCGGAGTCCGTGCTCGCGCACGCAGTCGTCGACCTCGCCCGCGGTCTCGGCGAGGTGGATGTGCACGGGCGCGTCGTGACGGTCCGACACCTCGGCGATGCTCCGCAGCGCATCGGGGCCCACCGTGTAGATCGCGTGCGGCCCGAGGCAGGGCGTGATGAGCGGCCCGTACCCGGCGAGGCGGGCCAGGCCGTCCTCGGCCGCCTCGGGCCGGGCCTCGGCGGGCGCGTCGGGGATCCCGAGGATGACCTGGCTCACTGCGGCCCGCAGTCCTGCATCGGCACAGGCCCGGGCGACCTCGGTCGCGTGGAAGTACATGTCCCAGCACCGCAGGGTGCCGCTGCGGATCATCTCGAGCGCGGCGAGGCGGGTCCCCCAGTACACGTGCTCCGGCGTGAGGCGGGCCTCGGCCGGCCAGATGCGCGTCTGCAACCACTCCATGAGCGCGAGGTCGTCGCCGTACCCGCGCAGCAGGGTCATCGCGGCGTGGGTGTGGCCGTTGACGAGCGGCGGGACGAGGGTCAGCCCGGACGCGTCGAGGTGCTCGTCACCCGGTTCGGCCCGCACCTCGGGGCCGAGGGCGGTGATCGTGCCGTCGAGGGCGCGCAGACCGCCGACCCGCCCGTCGGTGAGCCGGGCGCCGGTGATCGTGAGGACTCGGGTCATCCGGTGGTCGGTGTGAACGCGCAGGGCATGCGCTTGATGCCGTGGATGAAACCGGACTGCAGCATCTCGGGCTCGCCGGTGACCTCGAGGTCGGGGAGTCCGCGGAAGATCTCCTCGAACATCACGCGGATCTCGCGGCGGGCGAGGTTGGCGCCGAGGCAGAAGTGAGCGCCGCCCCCGCCGTACCCGAAGTGCGGATTCGGCGCACGGGTGATGTCGAACCGGTACGGGTCGGCGAACTGCCGCTCGTCGCGGTTCGCCGAGTTGTAGTACATGACGACCTTCTCGCCCTCGGTGAACGCGCGCCCGCCGATCGTGACGTCCCGGGTGACCGTGCGCCGGAACGAGATGACCGGCGTCGCCCAGCGCACGATCTCCTCGACCGCGTTCACCGCGTGGGTGTCGAAGTCGGACCGCCAGAGCGCCTGCTGGTCGGGATGGTTGTGCAGGGCCCACATGCCGTGGCTGATCGCTGTCCGGGTCGTCTCGTTGCCGGCGACGACGAGCAGGATGAAGAAGGACGCGAACTCGGCGACGGTGAGGCGCTCGCCGTCGACCTCGGCGTGCATGAGGACCGAGGCGATGTCGTCGGTCGGATGGTCGAGCCGGTCCTGGCCGATCTCCATCGCCATCTGGTGCAGCGTGATGAAGGCGCCCATGAGGTCCTCCATCGTCTGGACGTACTCGGGATCGCCGACCCCGAGGATGATGTTCGACTGGTCGAACACCGTCTGCTCGAGTGAGGGCGGGACGCCGACCATGTCGCAGACGATCTGCAGCGGCATGAGCGCGGCGATCCGGGAGACGAAGTCGCACTCGCCGAGCGGGGCCACGTCGGCCACGACCTGCCGGGCGCGCACGCGGACCTGCTCGAGCAGCGCGTTGAGGGCCTTGGGCGTGAAGCCCGCGTTCACGAGCCCGCGCAGCTTCTTGTGGCGGGGGTCGTCCATGTTGATGATCGAGCCGAGGAACTCCGCCATCTCCTGCGGGATGTCCCCGACGTTCGTCCCCCCGCGCGCGCTGCTGAACAGCTCGGCGTGCCGGCTCACGTACATGACGTCGTCGTAGTGGGTGAGCGCCCAGAATCCGGGACCCTGCGGGTACCCCTCGATGATGGGCTCCTCGTGGAACGAGATCGGCCGTTCGTCCCGCAGCAGCTTGAAGATCGCCTCGCGCTCGGCGTCGGGCCGGGCCCACAACTCGATGTCGCCGAGTGCGATGTCGTCGAGCGCGAGCGGCGAGGGCGGGAGCGTGGTCACGGGTGCCTCCGG
>JALRDW010000034.1 GCA_023262065.1 Acidimicrobiia bacterium
GGCCGGCGCCTCCGGCACGACGGCCGGCGACTCGGGAGCCTCGACGGAGGCCTCGGACTCGACGACCGGCTCCGGTGCCTCCGACAGCGCCACCGCGGCGGCCAGCTCGTCGTCGATCTCAGGGGCCGAACCGGCGGGGGCCGGGGAGGCGAGCACGGCGGCGCCCCGGGCCTCGACCTGCCCGAGCGCCTGGGTCGCATCCGAGAGCGTCTGCTTCACCACGCGGTAGGCCCCGAGGAGCCGATCGCGACCGCCGCGCAGTTCCTCGATCTGGGCCGTCAGCAGTTCCCGACGCCGGGCGAGGTCGGCGAGCACGCGCTCTCGCACCGCCTTCGCCTCGGCGAGCATGTCGCGTCCGGTCTGGCGCGCCGACTCCACCACCGACTCGCTCTCAGCCCGGGCCTCCTCACGGACGCGCTCGGCCTCCTGCTCGGCCTCCTCGCGGACGCGGGCCGCGTGCGCCTCCGCCGCCTCGCGGACCGAGGTCGACGCGCCGGCCGCTGCGGCCTCGATCGCCGCCGCGCGCTCCTCGGCGGATCCGGTCCGCTCGCGCGCCTCGAGCTCGGCCGCCTCGCGGGCGGCGCGGGCGGCCTCCTCGGCCTCACGCAGCACCTCGGCCGCGCGGTCCTCGGCGCGGGATCGGATGTCCTCGGCCGCCTCCTGCGCGGAACGCAGGACCCTGGCCGTCTCCTCGCCGAGCGCGTCGAGCAGCTGCTGCTCCGTCGGCGCGGGCGGGTTGCGGAGTTGCTCCTCGAGCACGGCGATGCGCTCGCGCAGCGCGTCCTCGCGGTCGTTGAGCGCACCCACCTCCTCGGCGACCCGCGTCAGGAACGATCGCACCTCCTGCTCCGACACGCCGCGCACGGCGCGGGCGAAGGACCGCGAGGCGATCTCGTCGGGGGTCAACTTCGGGCTGCTCGACACCGCGAGCCGGCGCACGTCACCGCCGGGCACTGGCCACTCCTGCGTTCGTGGGTGCTGGTCTACGAGTGGCTGATGTTACGAGTGTTGAGCGTGTGAGGCGAGGGATACACGCGGATTCCCGGAGCGGCGGGGCCGGGATCCCCGATCAGGCCGCCGGCCGCTCGGGCACGCGCCCGCCGCGGGCCTCGAGGACCCGCACCGCCTCGTCGAGGGTCCGCACCCCCACGACCTCCATCCGGTCGCCCGCCCGGGACCGGGCCTCCCGCACCTCACCCCGGGGCACGAGCATGAGGCGGGCACCGGCGGCGAGGGCCGCCACGGTCTTCTGGCGCACCCCGCCGACGTCACCGACGTTGCCGTCGGTGTCGATGGTCCCGGTCACCGCCACATCGTCCCGACCCGTGAGGGAGCCCGGCGTCATCTCGTCGATGATCGTCAGCGCGAACGCGAGGCCGGCCGACGGACCGCTCACCGGCCCGGGGTCGATCTCGATGTCCACGGGATAGTCGTAGGACAGATCCTTCGTGGTCGGCGCGATGCCGATGTAGGTCCGCCCCTCGAGGGGGCCCGAGGTCGCGATGCGCGAGGTGACCCCGACCGCGATCGGCACGTCGCCCGGCGGCCGCTGCACGGTGAACGTGAAGATCGTCCCGGCCGGGCGGGCCCGCACCGTCTCCCCGATCTGCTCGGCCAGGGTGATGGGCCGCCCGTCGATGGCGGTGATGACGTCGCCGGGCCGCAGCCGCCCGTCGGACGGGCCACCCTCGGACACCTCCACGACGATGGCACCCGATCCGGTCACCGGGACGTCGTAGCCGAGGTACCGCAGCGCCACGGCCTTCGCCTCCTGCTGCGACTCGGTCATGAGCTGCCGGTTGAGTCGTCGGTCCTGGGCCGGAGTGCTCCGACCGAGGTACTGCCGTTCCTCGACCACCTCCTCGTCCTCGGACATCGAGGCCTGCAGGAAGCGCCAGACGTTCGGCCGCTCACTCGACACCGAGACGGTGAGGAAGAGCAGTTCCCCGCGGGACGGGTAGGTGCGTGCTCCCTCGATCTCGACGATCGGCTGCACCGGGGTGGCGCTGCCCGGGGAGAAGATCACGTACGGCAGGCGGATCACCGCGCCGGCGATCGCGGCGAGACCCAGGCACGAGACGAGGATGATCCCGACGATCGCTCCGGTCCGCGCCGGCCGTCGGGCGGCCGGGACCGCGCCACCGGCCGGCGGGCCGGTGGGCGGCGGGAACCCGAGCGGATCGGGTGCGCCGACGGGCTCGGGGCGGTCGTCGGGTTCGGCGGTCGGATCCATGATCCGAGCAGCCTGCCACGCCCCGGCCGATCACCGGGATCGCCGCCCCGAGCGCCGCACCTGCGACCATGGGTCCGAGCGCGCGCCCGCAGCGCGCCGAACGAGGAGCACCCACGATCCCCGACCCGCGCCCCGACCCGATCACCGCGGCACGCCTCGCCGCCGTGCGCACCGGGTTCGACCCGAATCCCGACCCCGACACGATCGCCGCCGCCGGCGCCAGCAGATCGAGACCCAGGGGTACTCGCCGGCCTTCGCCCATGAGATCGAGGTAGCCAAGGTCGGAGGCAACGGTGAGTCGGCCGAAGACGAGGCCGGTGACAAGGCAACGAGTGGAAAGGAAGGCGGTAGCTGAGATGGCCGCACTGATCTGGGTCGCTGTGGGAATCGCCCTGTGGCACTTCACGATCTTTGCCCCGGACCGCTTCTGGCAGGGGATCGTGGGAGCTTTCCTGGGTTCCGTCGTCGGCGGGATCATTTCCGGGGCCATATTC
>JALRDW010000048.1 GCA_023262065.1 Acidimicrobiia bacterium
GGCGACCGCCTGGATCCGCACGGCCTTCGTCGTGATCTTCGCCCTGCTGCTGTTCGCGTCGCTGTTCCTCATCGTGAACACGATCCGACTGGCGACCTTCGCCCGGCGGCGGGAGATCGAGGTCATGAAGCTCGTGGGGGCGTCGAACTGGTTCGTGCGCATCCCGTTCATGCTCGAGGGCCTGGTGCAGGGGGTCATCGGTGCGCTCATCGCGTTCATGGCGATGATCGGACTGCAGAACGTGCTGACCGACGCGATCTCGCGGAACTCCGACTTCTCGCGTGGCTTCTACGTGACGACCGGCGACGCGGTCCAGATCGGCGTGCTCCTCGTGGCGATCGGGGCATCGATCGGCGTCATCGGGGCGCTGATCGGGCTGCGCCGCTTCATCGAGGCCTGACCGGCCCGGCCGCCTCCCGCGTCGGACGTGAGGACGGGGGTGGCCCGGTCACCCGGTGCGGACCCCATCCCCGCCTTCGGTGCTCCCGTGCGGGTGCGGCATCGTCACTTGTTGGGCTGCGGCAGCACCCGGAGGTAGGGCTTGACGGTGGTCCAGCCGCCCGGGAACTTCGAGCGTGCGTCCTCGTCGGAGACGGCCGCGCCGATGATGACGTCGTCGCCGTCGGTCCAGTTCACCGGGGTGGCCACGGAGTAGTTCGCGGTGAGCTGCAGCGAGTCGACGACCCGGAGGATCTCGTCGATGTTGCGGCCGGTGCTCGCCGGGTACGTGAGGATGAGCTTCACCGCCTTGTCCGGTCCGATGACGAAGACCGACCGCACGGTCAGGGTGTCGTTCGCGTTCGGGTGGATCATGTCGTAGAGGCCGGCCACCACCCGCTCGGGGTCGGCGATGAGCGGGTAGTTCAGGGCGGTGCCCTGGGTCTCCTCGATGTCGCCGATCCAGCCGTTGTGGGAGTCGATGTCGTCGACGCTCACGCCGATGAGCTTCACGCCGCGGGCGTCGAACTCGGCCTTGCGGCTCGCGAACGCACCGAGTTCGGTCGTGCAGACCGGGGTGAAGTCCTTCGGGTGGGAGAAGAGGATGCCCCACGAGTCACCGAGGTACTCGTGGAGGCTCAGCGTGCCGGAGGTGGTCTCGGCCACGAAGTCGGGGGCCTCGTCGCCCAGTCGGATCGACATGGTTGCTCCTGGATGGTCCGGGTTCGGGAGGGGGCGTCGGCGTGCGTGGGTACGCTGCGCCGGCGGCGAGGGTACCCCCGAACGCGGCGAAATGCCAGCGCGGAGGTCGGATTTAGGGACGGGCGTGACGGGGACGACGGGGGACCACGGGCGTCGCCGGGGGGTGCGGGGCCTCGCGCTGGATCTGCGGCCGTTGCGCACCCGCGACTTCCGTCTGCTCTGGGGCGGTGAACTCGTCTCCGAGACCGGGTCGAACCTCGCCCTCGTGGCGCTGTACATCCAGGTCTTCCGCCTCACCGACTCGACGCTGGCCGTCGGTCTCATCGGTCTGGCGCAGATCGTGCCGATCGTGCTGGCCGCGGTGCTCGGCGGTCCGATCGTGGACCGCCGCGACCGGCGTCGGGTCCTGCTGGTGGCCCACGCCGGCGAGGCGGTCGCTGCGGCGGTGCTCCTGCTGAGCGCGCGACTCGGCGATCCGCCGCTGGCCCTCGTGTACCTCGGCGCGGCGCTCGTGGCCGGCTCGGCGACGGTGGCGCAGTCGACCCGGACGGCCATGATGCCGCGGGTGGTCGGCGAGGCCGAGCTCCCCGCGGCGACGGCGCTCAACCAGGTCGCCTGGAACACCTGCCTCATCGTCGGCCCGGCCCTCGGCGGGATCGTCGTCGCCCGGCTCGGGCTCGCCTGGGCCTACGGGATCGACCTGGCCACCTTCGCCGCGGCGCTCGGCACGGTCTGGCTGCTGCGGCCCCAGACGCCGACCCCGGCCGAGGTCCGGGACGAGCCCGAGGGCTGGCGCGGCGTCATGGCCGGGTTCCGGTTCCTGCGCGGGCGCCCGGTGCTGCAGGCCAACTTCGCGGTCGACGTCGTGGCGATGACCTTCGGGATGCCCCGGGCCCTGTTCCCCGTGCTCGCGGTCACGCAGTTCGGGGCCGGTCCGGAGCTCGTCGGCATCCTGTTCTCGGCGGTCGCCGTGGGGGCCATCCTCGGGGCGCTCACCTCGGGGTGGGTGGGCCGGGTCCGCCGGCAGGGCCGGGCCGTGCTCGTGGCGGTGGCGGTCTGGGGTGCCGGCATCGTCGCCTTCGGGGCGGTGGGCGACCGAGTGGCGCTCGCGCTCGGGGCCCTCGCCGTGGCGGGTGCGGCTGATGTGGTCTCTGCGGTGTTCCGCAACACGATCCTGCAGGTGAACACGCCTGACGAACTGCGGGGGCGCCTCTCGGGTATCCACATCCTCGTGGTGACCGGCGGTCCTCGCCTCGGTGACGTCGAGGCGGGCGTCGTCGCGGCCCTCGCCTCGCCCACCGTGTCGGTGGTCTCGGGGGGCCTCCTGTGCATCGCGGGCGTCGGCGCACTTGCCCTCGCCGTCCCCTCGTTCGCCCGGTACCGGGTCGAGGACGCGCAGAGCTGACCCACACGACGCGCGGCGGTGCCGCTCCACTTGACGCGGGGCGTCCGAAACAGTCGAATCAGGGCCGCATGGCGATCGCACCGACCCCGCTGCCGAAGAAGCTCGGCATCAAGGAGGACTCCGTCGTCGCCCTCGTCTCGGCCCCGGCCGGGTTCGACCGGGCGCTCGGTCGCCTGCCGCAGGGGGTCGAGGTCCGCACGAGCGTGCGCGGGCGCGCCGACACGATCATCTTCTTCGCGACGCGGCGCGCCGAACTGGTGCGGCGGATGCCGTCGTTCCGTCGTGCCCTCGCCCCCGGAGGCGGCCTCTGGGTCGCATGGCCGAAGCGCACGTGCGGCATCGCGACCGACCTCACCTTCGAACCGGTCCAGGAGATCGGCAACGAGGCGGGGCTCGCCGACGGGCGCGTGTGCGCCATCAACGGCGAGTGGTCGAGCGTGCGCTTCGTGCACCCGGCCGAGACCACCCGCGCCTGACCGCCGTGTGCGGCCGGTTCGTCCAGGCGTCCTCGCCGGCGCTGCTGCTCGAGCACTTCGGGGTCGACGAGACGCTCGCCGCGCCCGAAGCACCCGACTACAACGTCACGCCGCGGCGCGAGGTGGCGGTCGTCATCCAGCGTGCCGACGGGCGGCGGGCCCTCGACCGCATGCGGTGGGGTCTCGTGCCGTCGTGGGCGAAGGAGGCGGCGATCGGGGACCGACTCATCAACGCGCGTGGCGAGACGGTCGCGGAGAAGCCGTCGTTCCGTCGGGCGTTCGCGCAACGACGCTGCATCGTCCCGGCCGACGGGTTCTACGAGTGGATGGCGATCCCCGGACGACGCACCAAGCAGCCGGTGTTCATCCATGCGGGCACGGGGCAGCCGCTCGCGCTCGCCGGGCTCTGGGAGTCCTGGCGCGACCCGTCGGTGGCCGACGCTCCGGCACTGCGGACGTGCACGATCATCACGACGGCGGCGAACCGGACCCTCGAACCGGTGCACGATCGCATGCCCGTGATCCTCGGCGAGGACGCGTGGCTCGCGTGGCTCGATCCGACCGGCGACCCGGGCGCACTCGCCCCGCTGCTCGTACCCGCACCCGAGGACGCGGTCGTGTTCCACGAGGTGACGACGGCGGTGAACAGTCCGAGGAACAACGATGCGTCGCTCCTCGACCCGGCACCCCCTGAGACGCTCTTCTGACCCGCGCGCGGGGCCGCTAGGGTCGTGACCATGTCCCTCGAACCGACCACCTCGATCCCGCGTGACGCCCGCGCCATGGCCGCGGCGCTCGCCGAGGCCGGACCGGATGCTGCGGTACCCGTGACGCCCGGGTGGGATCTCGGACGGCTCGTCAAGCACATGGGCACGGTGCTCGCGTGGGGCACCGCCACGGTCGAAGCCCGTCCGGCCACCGTCGATCCCCGTTCCCTGGACCTCGGCGTGCCCGAGGACCGTGCGGCCTACGGGGTGTGGCTCGTCGCGCTGGCCGACCGGGCCGTCGCGGTGCTCGCGGCCGTACCGGCTGAGGCCGAGTGTGCATCCTGGACCGACGACCACACCGCGGGGTTCTGGTCGCGCCGGCTCGCCAACGAGATCGCCGTGCACCGCTGGGACGCCGAGTCGGCGCTCGGCCCGCCCGCGCCGTTCCCGGTCGATGACGCGATCGACGCGATCGACGAACTCCTCACGATCGTCGGCCATCGTCGGGACATCGAGACCGGCGGTGCCGGTGAGACCCTGCACCTCCACGCGACCGACGGCGAGGGTGAGTGGCTCATCACGCGGGGCGCGGACGGGCTCACCGTCGCGCGGGAGCACGCCAAGGGCGATGTGGCGGTGCGGGGTGCGGCCTCCGATCTGCTGCTGGTGCTCATGGGTCGCGCCGAGATCGACGTGGTCGAGGTGCTCGGTGACGACTCGGTGCTCACGGCGTGGCGCGAGACCGTCCGGTTCTGAGTCGCGTCAGCGGCGATCGAGGTCGGGGTCGAGCGCGGCGCGCAGCAGATCGAGCACGTGGCGACGACGGGCGGCGAGCGCGTCCGGGGACAGCGGGTCATGCCCGATGAGGTCGCCGATGAAGGGCGCGTCGGACAGGTAGGAGAGCACCGCGCCGTACCCCGTGAGCAGCAACTGGGCGGCGTCGTAGCGCCGGAGCCGTCCGGCGTCCATCTCGCGTTCGAGGAACTCGACCGCCCGGTCGAACATCGGACGGAGGACCGCGCCGAGCTCGGCGCTCAGCATCGGACCGCCGTCGATCGCCTCGCGTCGGGTGAGCCGGACGAACTCCGGGTGCTTCTCGAAGTACTCGAACGCGGCGACGAGCACGCGCTCGGCCTTCTCCCAGCCGCCCGAGCCGCCGACGATCGCGACGTTGACGAGGGAGGTCCAGTCGGCGAGCTCGGCGACGAGCACGTCGCGGTACAGCGCCTCCTTCGACGGGAAGTGGTGGAGCAGGCTCGGGCGTTTGATGCCGACGTCGTCGGCGATCTCGGTGAGGCTCGTGGCCGCGAAGCCCTGGTCGGCGAACCGTCGGAGCGCGGCGGCGAGGATGAGGGTGCGCGTCGTACCCGATTCCGGGGCGGGTGCCATGGGGCGAACCCTATTCGGCGCTGCCCGGTCAGGCGCCGGGGGCCAGGGCCCGCAGGACCCGCATCGTGTCCTCGGGTCCGGCGAGGACCATCGGCGCCGGGGTGGTGACGCCGTTGGCCGCGTACCGGCGAACGTGCGCCGCGCACTCCTCGGGGGAGCCGTGCACGATGAGGTCGTCGATGACCTCGTCGGGGATCGACGCGGTCGCCCGCTTGCGGTCGCCCGCTCGCCACGCGTCCCACATGTCGCGCAGTGCCTCGC
>JALRDW010000195.1 GCA_023262065.1 Acidimicrobiia bacterium
AAAACCGGTGAAGAAGACCGGATAGAGCCGAGCGACGAGGAACACGCCGGCGACCACCATCGTCGAGGAGTGGAGCAGCGAACTCACAGGCGTCGGGCCCGCCATGGCGTCCGGCAACCATGTGTGGAGGGGGAACTGACCGCTCTTGCCGATGATGCCCATCAGGAGCAGCGAGGCCCCGATGAGCCAGACGGTGTGACCGCCCTTGCCGGCCAGCGCCGCCTCGTTGATCTCGATGATGTTGAAGGTGCGACCCGCCGCGAAGAAGGTGACGATCACGCCGAGCAGGAGGCCGATGTCGCCCGTGCGGGTGGTGAGGAAGGCCTTGAGGGCCGCATTGGTGTTCGGCTTCTCCTCCCACCAGTGCCCGATGAGCATGAACGAGCACAGGCCGACGAGCTCCCACCCCGACAGGAGCATGAGGGAGTTGTCGGCGATCACGAGGACGAGCATCGAGGCGGTGAACAGGGAGAGCGCCGCGTAGAAGTGGGTGTAGCGCTCGTCGTGCTCCATGTAGGCGGTGGAGTAGACGTGGACGAGCATCGAGATGAGCGTGACGACGAACAGCATCATGACGGCGAGGCCGTCGATCTGGATGCCGATGTCGAACTTCACGAGGCCGTTGGACCACCAGGTGAACGAGTCGGTGATCGGCTTGATGGAGATCGCGCCCTCGCCCCCGCTGGCCACGAAGGACCGGCCGAGACGGCGCAGCGCCTCGCCGCCACCGCCCTCACCCTCGACCAGCTCGTCGACGTGCTGGACCCACTGGACGACGGCCACGCACGACATCACGAACGCCGCGACGACCGCCGGGATGCCGATCTCCGCCCCCCGCTTGGGCAGGCGGCGGCCGAAGAACAGGATGAGCACGAACGACAGCGCCATGAGGGCCGGGATGATCCAGGCGTGCGACAGCAGCCAGGGCTCGTCCACGACCTTCGCGACCTCGGTGGTCACCGTCTCAGCGATCGTCACCATCGGATCAGCCCTTCATCTGGTGGACCTCGTCGAGGTCCGGGCTGCGGAAGTTGCGGTACAGGAGCAGGATGATCGCCAGGCCCACGCCGACCTCGGCCGCCGCGATCGTGATGACGAAGAGTGAGAACACCTGACCGGAGGTCTCCTGCAGGCGGGCGGAGAACGCGATGAGGTTGAGGTTCACCGCGTTGAGCATGAGCTCGACGCTCATGAGCACGAGCACGCCGTTGCGCCGGACGAGCACGCCGTACATGCCGATCCCGAAGAGGATCGCGGCGAGGATGAGGAACTGGTTGAGCAGCATCAGTCCCTCCGAGCCAGGACGATGGCGCCCACGAGGGCGGCGAGCAGGAGGATCGAGACGGCCTCGAAGGGCACCACGTAGACCTTGAACACCTGCGTCGCGATGTCGGCGGTCGGCGTCGGGGCGTCGAGGACGATCTCCTGGTCCGAGAACGCATCCACGAGGAGCGCGGTGAGCGTGCCGATGAGGGCGAGCGTGGCGACCACGGCCGGGAGCCCCTGGCGGTTGTTGAGACCCTCGAGGTCCCCCATCGGCGCCCGGGTCAGCATGATGCCGAACAGGAACAGGATGACGACCGCACCGATGTAGATGAGGACCTGCACCCAGGCGACGAACTCGGCCGCCAGCAGGATGTACTGCGCCGCCGCGCCGGCGAGCACCACGACGAGGTAGAGCGCGGCGTGCACGACGTTCTGCGTGCGCACCACGCCGATCGCCGCGAGGACCATGGCGAGGGCGAGGATGCCGAAGGCGACGTTCTGCGCGACCATCTACTTCTTCTTCCCCGACTCCGCCCCGACCTCGAGGGGCTCCGGGGCGGGCACGGTCGCGAACCAGGCGCCGAGCCGCTCCTTGTTGTGGAGCAGGCTGGCGATGTTCGGCTCGGAGTACTCGAACTCGGGACTCCAGAACAGCGCGTCGAACGGGCAGACCTCGACGCAGATACCGCAGTACATGCAGAGCGCGTAGTCGATGTCGAAGCGGTCGAGGATGTTCACCGAACGGGGACGTCCGCCCTCGCGCTTCGGGGGTCGCTGCTCCTTGTGACCCTCGATGTAGATGCACCAGTCCGGGCACGACCGGCTGCAGAGCATGCAGGAGGTGCAGTTCTCCTCGCTGAGTGCGATGACCCCACGGGCCCGGGTGGGCGGGGCCTCCTTCTCGTGGGGGTACTGCACGGTGACCGCGCCCTTGAGCATCGTCTTGAACGTGATGCCGAGGCCGCCGATGAGACCGGGGAGCTTTGCCATCAGATCGCCACCTTGATGATCGCCGTGATGATCACGTTGACCAGCGCGATCGGGATGAGGACCTTCCAGGCGAGGGCCTGGAGCTGGTCCTCCCGCAGGCGCGGGTAGGTGAAGCGCACCCAGAACATGAGGAACGCCACCGCCATGAGCTTCAGGACGAGGACGAGCGGCCCGAGGAGGTCGGCGGCCGTGCCGTGCACGCCGGGGATCGACCAGCCCCCGAGGAACAGCGTGGCGGCGAGCGCGGCGAACGCAGTGGCCGTCCCGAACTCGCCGATGAAGAAGAACAGGAAGCGGAAACCGGTGTACTCCACCATGTACCCGGCGACGAGTTCCGACTCGGCCACCGGCATATCGAACGGGGTCTGCGTGAGCTCGGCCTGCGCCGCGATGAGGAACAGCAGGAACCCGACGAACTGCGTGAGGATGAACGGGTTGCCGATGCCGCTCCACCCGAAGATCGCGCCGTCCTGCTGAGCCGACACGATGCCCTGGAGGCTCATGGTCCCGGCCTGGATCACGACGCCGACCACTGCGAGGAGCAACGGGAGCTCGTAGGCGATGAGCTGGGCGGCCGCGCGCAGCGCGCCGATGAGTGCGAACTTGTTGGCGCTCGCCCACCCGGCCATGAGCACGCCGATGACCGAGAGACTCGAGACCGCCAGCGCGTAGAACACGCCCACGTCGAGGTTCGCGACCTGCAGACGGGGGCCGGCCGGGATCACCACGAAGATGAGGAAGGTCGAGATGACGACGACGGTCGGGGCCAGCGCGAACACGCGACGGTCGGCCTCGTCCGGGACGATGTCCTCCTTCTGGAGGAACTTGATGCCGTCACCGATGAGCTGGAACCAGCCGTGGAAGCCACCCGGGTCCATCGGACCGAGCCGACTCTGCATGTGGCTCATCATCTTGAGGAGGAAGGTGTACCCGAGCACGAGCGCGCCGAGGGGCACGACGGCGAGGATGACGACCGCCTTGATCGCGAGCAGCACGCCCCAGGGGATCTCGACCGCCAGCGCGTTCACCGGTCGATGTCCCCGAGGATGAAGTAGAGCGACGCGAGGATCGTGACCACGTCCGGGACGTACACGCCGCGCAGCATCCACGGCAGGATCGACACGTTGCTGAACGAGGCGGACCGGATCTTCACCCGGAACGGGCCCGTCGCACCCTTGGACACGACGTAGTAGCCCATCTGACCGAGCGGGTTCTCGGTCTCGACCCAGGCCTCACCCTCCGGCACCTTGATGATGCGGGGGACCTTGGCCATGATCGGACCGGCCGGCATCCCGTCGAGCAGCTGCAGCACCATGCGCGCCGACTCCCGGGTCTCCTGCAGGCGGACCCAGTACCGGGAGAACGAGTCCCCGTCCGGGTGGGTGAACACCTGGAAGTCGAGGTCCGGGTACGCGAGGTACGGCGCCCCGTCCCGGCGCAGGTCCCAGTCGACGCCGGAGGCCCGCAGGTTCGAGCCCGAGACGCCGTAGGACGCACCGAGCTCGCCCGGGATGATGCCGATCGAGCGGGTGCGGGCCTGGAAGATCTCGTTGCCGACCACGAGGTCCTCGAACACGTCGCACGCGTCGAGGACGATCTTCATCGTGTTGCGGGTCTCGGCGATCCAACCCCAGGGCAGGTCGTCCTTCAACCCGCCGATGCGGTTGAAGTTCGGGTGGAACCGGCCACCCGTCGCGGCCTCGATGAGGTTGAGCACGTGCTCGCGGTCGCGGAACCCGTAGAACGCCGGCGTGAGCGCGCCCACCTGCAGCCCCATCTCGCCGAGGAACAGCAGGAAGGTGGCGATCCGGGAGAGCTCGGTGAGCGCGGTGCGGATGTACTGCGCCCGCGGCGGGGCCTCGATCTCCATGAGCTGCTCGGCCGCATGCACGAAGGGCACCTCGTTGGCGAAGCTGCTCAGCCAGTCGATGCGGTTGATGAGCGTGGTGACCTGCGGGTACGTGCGGAACTCGGTGAGCTTCTCGTAGCCGCGGTGCATGTACCCGATCACCGGGTCGGCGGCGATGACGCGCTCGCCGTCCAGTCGGACCACGAGACGCAGCGTGCCGTGGGTGGCGGGGTGCTGCGGCCCCATGTTGAGGATCATGTCGCCGGTGTCGAGTTCGACGTTCACCTGCGCGTCGGCGAGATGGCGGAACGCGGCCGGGTCGACCTCGAACCCCGGGGTCATCGGCTGCTCGGTGGTGCTCACGCCGCGCCCTCCTCGCCGGCCTCGTCGTCCCCACCCGGCATGGGCTCGACGTCGGTGAGCCCCGGCCACGGCTTCACCTCACGGGCCAGCAGCGGGAAGTCCTTGCGCAGCGGGTGACCCTCGAACTCGGACGGCAGGTAGAGGTGCCGCAGGCTCGGGTGACCCTCGAACACGAAGCCGTACATCTCCCAGCACTCGCGCTCGTGCCAGTCGGCCCCCGGGTACACGCTCACCCAGGACTCGACCCGGGGGTCGGCCTCGTCGACGTCGGTGCGGAAGGTCACCCCGGCGTGCTGGGTCGTCGACTGCACGTGGGCGAACACCTGGAACCGCCCGGCGCTGCCCGCCACGCCGAAGGTCATGTCGCTCGGCTGGGCCGGGGTCGAGGTGTCCCCCTCGACGAGCCCGACGACCGGGGCCGGCATCCAGTCGATGCCGGCGATGAAGGACAGGTAGTCGAAGCCGAGCGTGCGCCGCGCGGTCTCCGCGGTGCTGCGCCACGCGTCGGGGCGCACGCGGACCACGAGCGTGCCGCGGGCCTCACCCGCGTCGAGGACGGCATCCCCGAGTGCGTCGGTGATCCGGGAGGTGAGCGTCGCGAGATCAGCCAACGTTCACCGGCTCCCCGAGCCAACGCTTGCGCATCTCGTCGTTCCCGATGCCCTCGTTCTGGATGCGCTCCTGCAGCATCACGACGGCCTCGATGAGCGCCTCCGGACGCGGCGGGCACCCGGGCACGTACACGTCGATCGGCAGGATCTGGTCGATCCCCTTCGTGACCGAGTACGAGTCCCAGTACGGGCCGCCGCAGTTCGCGCACGAGCCCATCGAGATGACGTACTTCGGGTCCGGCATCTGCTCGTAGAGACGGCGGATCGCCGGCGCCATCTTGTCGGTCACCGTGCCCGAGATCACGACGAGGTCCGCCTGACGGGGACTCGCCCGGAAGTGGATGACGCCGAGACGCATCACGTCGTACCGGGGTGAATCGAACGCCGCACCCATCTCGATG
>JALRDW010000240.1 GCA_023262065.1 Acidimicrobiia bacterium
GCCCGGCGGACCTACGACCGGACGGTGGCGGCGGCGGATCGGGCGGTGCGCGACCTCGAGCGGACCCGGGACGACGAGTTGCGGCGGGCGCGGATGCACCTCGCCGCAGCCGAGGACCCGCGCGGGGGTCGCGTCGCCGAGTACTGCGGTATCGAACTCTACGAGCGCGTCCTCATCACGCCGAGTGGGGTCGAGGTGCTGCTGCGCGGTGCGAGCGCATCGGTCGACTCGGGGGGATCGCTGGCGGTCACCCACCGGCCGACGCTGACGCGGGCCGCCGCGGGCGGTCTGCTGTTCGGGCCCATCGGCGTGCTCGGTTCGCTCGCGGCGCGCAAGCGGGAGGTCCACGACGGGCGCGAGGTGTACCTGCAGATCGACACCGAACTCGGCGCCCTCGTCGTGCAGTGCCCGGGATCTGACGGCCTCGTCGCCCGGCAGTTCGCCACCACGATCGGCAACCTGGCCCGGGGCCTCGATGCGCTCGACCGCGAGCGGGCGGCGGTCGCGGCGGCGGCACGGGTCGCGATCGCCCGCCTCGAGGCCGACACGCGCGCGCTCGACGCCGCACGGGCCGAGGCGGCCCGAGCCCGGACCGACCCGGGCCTCCTCGGGGCGATCGAGGCGGCCGGACGCACGGTGGCCGCGCTCGAGGCCGGGCCGCCGACGGGCCCACCCGCGGGGGAGCCCGCCGGCGGCGATCCGGGCGCGGGCGATTCGGGACCCAAGCCCCTGCCGTGATGCGGCCCCGGGGTGCACGATGCCCGTGACGGCCCGCGCGCGACGGGCCGGAGGAGGCACGATGCGAGCATCCCGATCCCGGACGGTCCGACGGCTCGGCGTCGCCGTACTCGTCGTGGCGCTCGCGGCATGCGGCGGGTCGGAATCGGCGGACGACACGACGACCTCGTCGAGTCGGCGGACGACCACGAGTTCCTCGTCCACGACGACCGTTCCGGTGGACACCTCGATCGCGGTGTTCCCGGTCGGGGCCTCCACGTTCACCGCGCCCGAGGAGGTCGCCCGCGCGTTCGTCGCGGACTACGTGGGCTTCACCGAGCCGATCGTGGGGACGATGGCGGCGGGCGACACGCGCTCCGGCGAGGTGCCCGTCCGGACCACGGAACGGGGTCCGGTCACCACGGTGCTGGTCCGCCAACTCGACGGCGTCCACTGGTGGGTGCTGGGGGCATCGAGCCCCAACCTCATCCTCGACTCGCCGGCGGCCAACGAGGTGATCGGGTCCCCCGTGACGCTGCGCGGGAGGAGCACGGCCTTCGAGGCGCAGATCCGGACGGAGGTGCGCCAGGACGGCACCGCACCGCCGCTCGGTGAGGGCACGGCGATGGGCGGCTCGATGGGGGAGATGGGTCCGTTCTCCGACGTGCTCGCGTTCACCCGGCCCTCGGCGGCCCGTGGCGCGGTGATGCTCTCGACCCGGTCGATGATGGACGGCACGATCGCCGAGGCGACGGTGGTGCGGATCGCGTTCGGCATCGAGTAGCCGCCCTCCGTTCACCGCAGCGCCACCCGGCGGTCGGGCCCGCGTGCGACGATGCGGTCATGACCGCATCGAGCGAGACCAACCCCTCCGAGGCCCGCCTGCCGGCGCGCAAGCGGATCGCCCTCGTCGCCCACGACCACGAGAAGGAGCACCTCCTCGAGTGGGCGCGGGAGCACCGTGACGTGCTCGCCGAGCACACGCTGTGCGCGACGGGCACGACGGGCGGCCTGCTGGCCTCGGCTCTCGACCTCCCCATCGAACGGCTCCGATCCGGTCCACTCGGCGGTGATCAGCAGATCGGGGCGCGCATCGCCGACTACGGCATCGACATGCTGCTGTTCTTCTGGGATCCGCTCGAGCCGCAACCGCACGATCCCGATGTGCGCGCGCTGCTGCGCATCGCCGTCGTGTGGAACATCCCGGTCGCGTGCAACCGCTCGACCGCGGACTTCCTCGTGAGCTCGCCGCTGTTCTCGGCGGAGTACGACCGGCAGGTCGCGCCGCACGTCGCCGCCTGAGCGGGGCGGGTCAGTCCCCGGGTCGGGTGCCCCAGCGGTCGAGGTGGGTCACCTCGGCCACCGGCAGCCGGGGCGCGGGCCTGAACGTCCCGCCGGTGAAGTACGCGACCGGGAGCAGCGCGGCCTGGGTGATGTGGTCCGGGATGCCCAGCACCTCGGCCGCCTCCCGCTCGTACATGAGGTGCAGCGTCGTCCATGCGGTGCCGAGGCCCCGGGCCCGCGCTGCGAGGGCGAAGGACCACACGGCGGGCAGGATCGAGCCGTAGGTCGAGGCCTGGGCGAGCACCCCCGCCTCCTCCACCCGGCCCTCGATGCAGGGCACGAGGTGCACCGGAACCTCGTGCAGGTGGTCGGCGAGGTACCGGGCGGAGTCGGCGACCTTCTCGCCGCTCGCCGCCCGCGGGTCGCCGGCCTCGTAGGCGGGTCGCGGGACCTGCATGTAGAGGTCGACCGCCTGCCGGTAGAGGCGGGCGAGTTCGGCGCGCTGGTCGCGGTCCCGCACGACGAGGAAGGACCAGCCCTGCCGGTTCGAGCCGGTCGGCGCCTGGAGTGCGACGTCGAGGCACTCGAGCACGAGGTCGAGCGGCACGTCACGGCCGAGGTCGAGCCGCTTGCGCACCGAGCGGGTCGTGCGCAGCAGTTCGTCGGCAGCGAGCAGATCGATCATGGCGGTCCCCTTCGGTTCGGACGCGACGAGGCCCCCGCGGTCCGCGGGGGCCTCGTGCACTGCGGGAGGTCGGTTCAGCCGACCTTGCGGAGGGTGTTGCGGTCGGTGTGCTGCACCGTGAGGCCCTTGGACTTGACCTCGTAGGTCGTGCACTCGTCGTAGGACCACGAGCCGTCACCGTTCACCGTGATGGAGCAGGTGTACTCGGGCGTGGTGGAGAACTCCTGGAGGTACTGGTTCGAGAGGATCCCGTAGGTGTTCGAACCGTTCTCGGCCGCCATGGTGAACGAGGTGGCGTCGGCCGTGGCGGTGCCCCCGGCGATCACGACCTGGCCGCGGGGCACCATGAAGCACCGCATGACCTGACCGGCCTTGGCGTCCCAGAGCCAGTAGCCGACCTCGGTGTGGAACGGCTCGTCCTCACCCTGCTTGAAGGCGGCCATGCGGTAGTCGAGCCCGAAGAGCTGCTGGGTCCCGTTGTCGACGGGGCCGAACGGCTTGAGCTCGACCTTCTCCCGGTACGGCGTCTCGCCGATCTGGCCCTCGGCGTGGTGGTAGGAGACGTCGAGGCCCTGGTCGCCCTCCCAGGTGCCCGCGAGGGCGGCGAGGGGTCCGAGGTCCTTGGGGTCGGGTGCGGGCATCGCAGGTCCTTTCGAGGGTGTCGCCGGATGGTCCTCCGGATGGTCTCCGGGGCCGGGAGGATACCCGGCCCGGCGGCCCGGCTCCCAAGGCGGGCCCGGCCCCTCGGGCGGGGTCCGGCGGCCCGACGGTCCGGACGGGGGTCCGGGATGGGGCAGGATAGGGGCCGTGGCAGGACGTGACGGGACCAAGGGCGACGACGACTTCGAATCCGCGGCGGTGGCCCGGTTCGGTGTCGCGGTCGGTGAGCGGCTGCGCGCCGTGCGCATGCAGAAGGGCCTCTCGCTCTACGCGGTCGAGGTCGAGTCGGACCACGAGTTCAAGGCCTCGGTGCTCGGAGCGTACGAACGGGGCGAACGGGCCATCTCGGCCCCGCGGCTGCTGCGCCTCGCCGCCTTCTACGGCGTGCCCGCGGATGTGCTCGTCCCCCGGCCGGACGACGAGATCGTGCTCCCGGGGGCTGCGGCCACCGAGAGCCTGCGGCTCGACCTCGTGAAACTCGCCGACCTCCAGACCCCCGAGGCCGTGGCGATCTCCCGGTACGCCTCGGCGATCCAGATCCGCCGGGGTGACTTCGCGGGCAAGGTCATCACGCTTCGGCGCGACGACCTCACCGTGCTCGCCTCGGTGCTCGGCACCACCACCACGGCGCTCGTCGCCGACCTCGGGTCGCAGGGCCTCGTCGTCCCCTCGTGACCCCGGCGTCGCCGCTCGCGGTCGTCATCCTCGTCGTCGCTCCGGACCGGCCGGGTCTCGTGGCCGACACCACGGTGTACGTGCGTGAGGCCGGTGGCAACATCGAGGAGGCCGAGCAGCACACGATGCACGGCGGCACCTTCGTCCAGCGCATCCGCGCGACGTTCCCGCCGGGCCGGGAGCCCGCGGCGATCGAGCGGGACATCGCGGCCCTCACCGCGGGTCGCGTGCACGTGCACCGGGCCGGGGAGCGCACCCGGGCCGCGCTCTTCGTGTCGCGTCAGGGTCACGCCGCCTACGACGTCATGTCGCGGGTGGCGCTCGGCTCGTTGCCGCTCGATGTGACCTGCATCGTCTCGGACCATCCGATCCATGCGGACCTCGCCCGGCGCTTCGAGGTCCCGTTCATCGAGGTCCCGGTCGCCGGCCGGGACCGGGAGGCGCACGAGGCCGAGGTCCTCGCAGCGCTGGCGCCCCACCGGGTCGAGCTCGTGATCCTCGCCCGGTACATGCGGATCCTCACCGCCGGGTTCCTCGACCGCCTCGGGTGCCCGGCGATCAACGTCCACCACTCGCTGCTGCCGGCGTTCATCGGTGCCGGTGCGTACGAGCGGGCCTGGGCGCGCGGGGTCAAGCTCATCGGCGCCACCGCGCACTACGCCACGGTGGACCTCGATGAGGGGCCGATCATCGCCCAGGCCGCCACGCAGGCCTCGCACCGTGACGGCCCCGACGATCTCGCCCGACGCGGACGGGAACTCGAGTCGGCGGTGCTCGCCGAGGCTCTCGCGGCGCACTGCGAGCACCGGGTCGTCCTCGACGGCAACCGCACCATCATCTTCGAGGGCTGACGCCACGCCGCCGATCGCGGGGGACCGACGCGCGCGACGACGGCGGGACCGGTCCGGTCCCGCCGTCGTCGCGTCACCGCTGGTGCAGCGGACTAGCCGAGCTGCTGGCGCAGCCAGGCGGAGCCGCGGGCGACGATGTCACCGCGGGTCTCGGTGTGGTTCAGCAGGTCGTGGTTGTACCCCGGGTACCAGTGGACCGAGACGCTGGTCCCGGCGTTCCGGAGTGCCGTCGTGAGCAGCAGCGACTGGGACGGCACGATGATCGAGTCCTGCAGCCCGTGGAAGGCGAGGGTCGGGGCCTTGATCGCCGAGGCCGAGGCGACGACGTTCACGTCGGTGGGCAGCGGCACGCCGAAGCCCTGGACCTGGCCGGTGACCATGCCGGCGATGTCGATGATCGGGTTCGTCGCGCCGGTGCGGGCGGCCCGGAGGAGGGCGGCCCCGCCACCCCGGGAGAACCCGACGATGGCGAGCTGGTCGCTCGAGGCGCCGGTGGCCTGCAGGGTGGCGGACACGAGCGCCTCCACGGAGCCGACCGAGGCCTCCGAGACCCCGTCGAAGGTCGGGCCCTGGGCGCAGTCGGTGCGGAGGGAGTCGTTGGCGTCGGGGTAGGCGAACCAGCACCCGGCGGCGGTGTCGAAGCCCTGGGCCGCGAACTCGCGAGCGAGGCGGATGTAGTCGTCCTGGAGCCCGTCGCTGCCGGGCAGGATGAGGATGGCCGGGTGGGGGCCGTCGCCCTCGGCCCGGACGAGGGCGACGCGGACCTCACGGTCGGCGGCCGGCGTGGCGTACCACTCGACCCCGGCGGTGTCGGTGCTGTTCTCCGGTGCCGTGATGCGGGTGAACGCGGTGACCGGGAGGGCGCTGCAGGAGGCGGCGACGAGCGACAGGCCGACGACGGCGGCGATCGCGCTCACGCGGCGCTTCCAGGAGCGGCGTCCGGATCGGTCGGTGGGTTCGGTGGTGCCCATCTCGCTGTACCTCGTGCTCGGTGACACAGGAGGTATCGGCGCGGACGGGCTGGGTCTTGAGCCCCGGATCGCGTGGCGTCGTGCCGTCCCGGGGACACGGGGACGTGGGTCGGAGGACCCAGATCCGCGGGTCGACCCGCAGTGGGGCGGTCGGCGTCGTGCGGCGGATCAGGCGCCGAGACCGGCGCAGGCGCGTCGGTTCGCGAACTCGGCGAGGTCCTGGCTGCGGGCGGGTTCACCGAGCGCCCGCGGCAGGCCGCCGCTGATGCGGGCCGGCACCCACTCGTACCCGGTGATGCGCCGGCCGACCGCGGTCACCCGCAGCACGCCGGTGCGTCCGCTCTCGCCCGACTCGTTGTAGAAGACGAAGTTCCCGAGCCCGTAGTCCACGAACGCCTCGCCGAACCGTCCGCCGCCCTGCACCCGGTGGGCGTGCGACCCGACGACGATGTCGGCCCCGGCGGTGACGAGCGCTGCGGCGAGTTCGCGCTGGCGGGGCGTCGGGCAGGTGTTCCCCTCGGCGCCCCAATGGAGGTAGACGACCAGCGTGTCGGTGCCGCGACGCGCCGCTCGCACGGCGGCCTCGAGTCGCACCTGCTGGGCGCCCTTCGCCGAGGCCAGGCCGCCCTGGGTGTCCGTCGCGGTCCACGCGGGGATGAGCCAGTCGTCGAGGACGTCCGTCGCTGCGAGCACCGCGATCCGCTGACCCCGGACGGTGGTCCGCCACGGTGCGTAGGCCTCGGTCGCGTTCGCGCCGATGCCGAGCACGGGGATGCCGGCGCCGGCGCGTGCGGCCAGGCTGTCGGCGAGCCCCTCGGTCCCGAAGTCCATCCCGTGGTTGTTGGCCATCGTGGTGACGTCGACCCCGGCGCTCCGCAGCGCGGTGAACGCCGAGGGCGGCGAGCGGAAGTTGTACGCCTTGTCCGACGGGGTGCCGCGCTCGGTGATGGCGGCCTCGAGGTTGACCATGGCGACATCGGCCCCTTCGAGCAGCGGAGCGACGGCACTCAGCGCGGTGCTCGGCTGGCCCAGGCGCGCCCGGAGGTTCCCCTCGAAGTGCACGTCACCGCCGAACGCGAAGGTGACGGGCTGCCCGTTGCCGTCGGGGCGGGAGGTCGTGGTGGTCGTCTCCGGCGGCTGCGTGGTCGCGGGCGTCGTCGTCGGTGTGGGGTCGACGGGCCCCGCTGAACGCGACTCCTCCCCGCCGATGAGGGTCGCCGCGCCGACTGCGGCGAGGACGACGGCGCCGGCGATGAGGGCGACCCGGAGGGGCGAGTGCACGGCGACGATCCGTCAGGCGTCGGCGAGCACGACGATCGCGCCCGTGTAGATGGCGACCCAGACCCGATCCCGGGTCGGTTCGTAGGTGACGCCGATCGGGTGCACCCCGGTCGGGATCGTCTGCAGCACGGCGAGGTCCGAGGTGCGGACCTTCGCCAGTGAGTTCGACTCGTAGTTCACGACGTACAGCGCCGTGCCGTCCGGCGAGATGTCCATCGAGCGCGGCTGGTTGCCGGTCGCGACCCGCCCGACGACCGTTCCCGAGGTCGTGTCGACCTTCACGACCTGGCCGTCCTTGTTCAGCGTCGCGTAGATGTAGCGACCCGACGGGTCGATCACGAGGTGGCGCGGCCCGCCGCCGACGTTGCGGATGAACGAAGTCGTGAGCGATCCGAGGTCGACGACGGCCACGTCCCGCCCGCCCATGATCGCCACGTACGCCCTCGAGGAGTCCGGCGCCACGACGATGCCGCGCGGGTAGGCGCCGAGCGGGACGCGCTTGACCTCCCGCAGGGTCGACCGGTCGACGACGCTGAGCGAGTAGGAGCACCAGTTGCTCACGAGCACGTAGCGCTGGTCCGGTGTGACCGCGACGTACTTGGGCACCGCACCGACCGCGGCGACCCCGTCGATGGCGAGGGTGCGCATGTCGATCCGGTACAGGAAGGACTCCGACGTCCCGTCGCCGGCGGTGCAGTCGTCCGAGCCCTCGGGCCCGAACCCGTTGCCGTACATCGCGTAGTTGGAGACGTACGCGTACCGGCCGTCCTTCGAGAACGCGGCCTCGACCGGTGCACCCTTCGAGACGCCGGGGTGCCCGCTCACGCCGAACGCGGCGAGGTCGACGCTGTCGGGGATCGTCCGGGCGAGGTTGCCGTCGGCGTCGTAGACCGTCACCGAGTGCTGGTACATCATGTTCTGCGCGCTCACGTACCCCTTCCCGGACGCGACCACGGACTTCGGCGAGATCGCGCCGTTGATGGTGCGGTACGGGGTGAGACGGCGGGCCTCGGCCGGCGTCGACGGTCGCGTCGTCGTGGTCGAGGTCGAGCTGCTCGGCGTCGGGGCCGCGGTCACCCGGGTCGGTGCCGGCTCGGTCGTGCCGGTCGCGCCGGTCGCGCCGGATCCGGCCTCGCCGCCGACGAGCGCACCCACCCCGACGGCCGCCCCGACGATGGCGACCGCGATGGCGATGAGGGTGAGCAGACGACGGTCCATCGGGGCGGATCGTACCGGGGTGCTCCGTGTGTCCCGCGTCAGCGAGCGCGGCCCCCATCGGCGGCGTACGGTCGCGACGCGGTCCGGATCGCGGGCCCGGCGGCGGAGGTGGGTGATGGGACGACTCGACGGCAAGGTGGCCATCGTCACGGGCGCAGCCCGCGGCATGGGTGAGGCCATGGCCCGGCTCTTCGTCGCCGAGGGCGCGTCCGTCGTGGTGGCCGACCTGCTCGACGACGAGGCGGACGCGGTCGCGGCATCGATCCGCGAGCGGGTCGTGAGCGCCCACCTCGACGTCACGGACGAGGTGTCCTGGCGCACGCTGCTCGCCCAGACCGTCGATGCGTTCGGGACCCCGGACGTCCTGGTCAACAACGCGGGCATCCTCGCGATGGTGCCGCTCGTGGACACGACGCTCGAGACCTTCCGGTCCATCGTCGACGTCGACCTCCTCGGGCCGTTCCTCGGCATGAAGGTGGTCGGAGGCGCGATGGTGTCCGCCGGGCGCGGGTCGATCGTCAACGTGTCCTCGGCGGCCGGGATGATCGGCTACTCGCAGGTGGGCGCGTACACGGCGGCGAAGTGGGGCCTGCGCGGGATCACGAAGACGGCGGCACTCGAGTTCGGGCCGTCGGGGGTGCGGGTGAACTCCATCCATCCGGGCGGCGTCACGACCCCGATGGTGGGGGTCATCGGGGAACCGGCGCTCGGCGAGCCGCCGGCGCCGGGCGTGGTCGATCCCGACCCGGTCCTGGCCGCCGCCGACGAGATGGCCGGCGATCAGCCGATCGCCCGGATGGGCCGGCCGGTCGAGATCGCGCGCCTCGCGCTGTTCCTCGCCTCGGACGAGTCCTCGTACTGCACCGGCGCCGAGTTCGTCGCCGACGGGGGGCAGACGGCGGGTCGCCGCATCGGCGACTGAGCCGCGCCGCGGTCGGCGGCGCGCGGCGCGGGTCAACTTCGGCTCAGGATCGCCGATCCGACCGGCGGGTGATGGCCCGACGGGACGGCGCGGCCCTAGCCTCCCGCCGTGCTCTGGTTGACCTCGCTCCCGACGGGCGTCGTGTTCGTCGGGCTCATCGTGCTGATGGGCGGGATCGCGGCGATCGCCCACCACTTCATGATCACCCGCATCTCGGCGGAGCGGCGGGTCGGCATGGCCAAGACCGCCACCGTCTACATCACCGAGCTCGGCACGCTGTTCGCGATCCTCACCGGCTTCCTCATCTCGGCCGAGTACTCGATCTACCGGCAGGCGCAGACCGCTATCGCGCAGGAGACCTCGGCGGGCACGAACCTCGCCTACTCGACGCGCCCACTCCCCGCCGTCGACATCTCCCAGATCCAGGCGCGCGCGGCGGCCTACATCGACTCGATCCAGCGGGAGGACTGGGCGGCGCTCAAACGCGGCGAACTGCCGGGGGGCGAGACCTTCGACCGGATGCGCGATCTCCAGGGTGCGGCGTACCTGCTCACCGCCCGCGAGTACACGCCCGCCTCGACCGAGTGGGAGTTGCGCCAGGCGGTCGACGACCTCATCGCGCGCCGGAAGGAGCGGCTCGCGATCGGCACCCTCACCCTGCCCGGTCTCATGTTCCTGCTCAGCGTGGCCGCCGGTCTCGCCCTCGTCATCAACGCGGTCATGGTGAGCCTGCGCGAGGGGCGCTACGCCGCGCTCGTGGCGGTCACCATCGTGCTCATCGTCGCGCTCGACCTCGCGCTCATCATCGCCCTCAGCGCGCCGTTCCGCGGGGGTTTCATCGTGTCGCAGGCCCCGTTGGACATCCTCCACGACGAGCTGCGTCAGGGTCGGTACCTCCCGTGGATCCAGGGCTGATGCGCCGGTTCCTCGCGCTCGGTGTCGCGCTCGGTCTCGCCTTCGGCGGGGCCGCAGCCTGCGGTGGCGACGAGGCCGAGTCGATCGCCGACGAGTGCGCGAACGCCGGGTGCATCGAGATCGGACCGAAGGAACCCATCCGGCTCGGGGCCCTGCTGTGGGTGGACACCCTCGACGACGAGACGGGTCTGGACACGCTGCGGGGGGTCGAGCTCGCGGTCGACTACCTCGACTGGGACCTCGACGGCATCGACGGTGATCTGCTCGGGCACCCGGTGCGCATCGATGTCGAGGATGACGGCTGCGACCCGCTCGCCGGGTCGGTCGGGGCCGAGCGCATCATCGCCGGGGGCACGGGGCTCGTCGGTGCGATCGGGACGACCTGCTCGTCCTCGGCGCTCGGCGCAGCCGACGGTGTGTTCGCCGCAGCCGGCCTGCCGCTCATCTCGCCGTCGAACACCGCGCCGACGCTCACCGAGCCGGGGAAGCACGCCGCGACCTACCTCCGGACCGCCCCGAACGACCGGATCCAAGGCGAGGTCGACGCGAACTTCGCCCGCCTCGGCCTGCGCAGCCAGCGGGCGGCGACGATCGCGACCCCCACCCCGTACCCCGCAGCGCTCGCCGAGGTGTTCGCCGATGCGTTCCGGGCGAGCGGCGGCGAGATCGTCGCCACGGCGTCGTTCGACACTGGGACCGCACCGGACGCGGCGGTCGCCGAGGTCGCGGCCGCGTCCCCCGACGTCGTGTTCGTCCCGGTGCAGACCACCGAGACCTGCACCACGACGATCGCGCGTCTCCGGGCCGATCCCCGGCTCGCCTCGACGCGCATCATCACCGCCGACGGCTGCCTGACCACGCCGACCCTCGCCGCCATCAACCGGGCCGGGGGACCCCCGGTGTACGCGTCGGGTCCGGACTCGGCCACGGTGCGCCGCAACCCGTTCTACGCGCAGCAGTTGCTCCCGGCCTACACCTCCCTCTACGGCGCCGAGCCGCCCGGGGTGTGGCACCCGCACGCGTTCGACGCCACGAGCCTGCTGTTCGACGCGGTCCGGCGGGCCGCGGAGGTGCGGGATGACGGGTCCATCCTCATCGTCAAGCGCGACCTCATGCGCGCGCTCCGGCGGACCGCCGGGTTCGAGGGGGTGTCGGGCACGCTCGAGTGCCGGCGCACCGGCGACTGTGCGCAGTCGGCCCGCATCGCCGTCTACGCGTCCCCGGGCTGGCCGGTGGCCGGTGGTGACCCGAGCGCCCGGCCCGTGTTCTCCCAGGAGGTCACGCTCGCGGACGCGCTGGACTGAGCGCGCCGGTGCTCAGCCCTTGAGCCGGATCACGAATCGGGCTCGGACCGTCCCGCCGAGTGCGGCCTGTCGCGAGCCGACGAAGGTCCCACGACCCTTCGCCCGCAGCCACTCGCCGGTGCCGCCGAGCACCGTGAGCTTGGCCGAGAACTTCGCATCGGTGCCGTTGGGCAGCGCCCGGGCCGCGCCGTCCATCCGCACGCCGAGCGTCGAGCCGTCGGCCGCGGTGAAGGTGATGGTGCCGAAGAACGGTCCGCTGCCCTTCGTGTAGGTGACGTTGCCGAGCATCTGCACCTGCACCGGCGAGGCACCGCGGCTGTCGGTGCCCTCCAGGAGGTTGAACCCGTAGGTCACGCGGTCGTTCGGGGCCGCCGTGTACAGGATCTTCTGGGTGGACGTCAGGTCGGCCGCCACCGTGACCCGGGTGGGGGTGACCGTCGCTGCGGTCGCACCGCCGGCGAGCGGGCCGGTGACCGTGAGGGCGGCGAGGGTCGCCGTCAGGGCGACGGAGGTGGTGCGGGTGCGGGACATGGGGCTCCTCTCGCGTTCGGAGCCCGGACCGTAGCGGCCCGGTGGTCCCCACCCCGGCACTGCGCTTGGCGCCGCCGGGGCGGCGGTGGTTGTATCCCGCCCATGACCGATCCCAGCGTTCACGAGGCCCGGGTCGCGGCGGCGGCCGCGATCCGCCGTCTGAGCCACGCGATGGTCTCGCGCGATCTCGACCGCGACATGCTCGAACGCCTGCGCGCGGAGGCCGACGCGCTGGCCGCCGCGATCGAACCCGCGCCCCGTCGGGACCGTCAGGCGATGCTCACCGAGCACGTGGAGCGCATGTTCGGCATGGGGGAGACCGAGGGCGAGCCCGAGACCGGGCACGCCGCGTTCGACGTGATGGCGGACCGCGCGATCGGTGGCCCGGCGAACCCGATGGGGGTGCACGTCGAGGTCGAGTTCACCGAGGACGAGGTGGTCGGGGTCACGACCCTGCTCCCGGCGTACGAGGGCGGACCGGGCCGGGCCCACGGCGGGATGGTGGCGGCGATCTTCGACGACATCACGGGGTACGTGCTGCGCATCGCCCAGACCGCGGCCTTCACGGGAACGCTCACGGTCCGCTACCACAAGCCGACGCCGATGGAGCGACCGCTCACCTTCCGGGCCCGCCTCGTGGGGCGCGAGGACCGCAGGCTGTTCATCACCGCGGACTGCCACGACGGGGACACGCTCATCTCGTCCTGCGAGGCGACCTACATCACGATCGATCCGAAGATCTTCGCCTAGGTGGATCGGTCGGGCGTCGACGCGGCCCGGCCGAGGATCCGGGTGACGGCGATCTCGATCACCGCACGGTCGGGGTTCGGACGCGGGTCCCGGTACCGCGCGGCGTACCGCCGTTCACCCTCGGCGACCGCCGCCGATCCCGTGGCCAGGATCGCCGCACCCTCGAGGGACAGCCAGCGCGGACCGTCGACCTGCGCGACCACGGCCCGGCTCCCGGCGGCGACGTTCCGGGCCTTGCGGCTCGTGCGCCCCGTGATGATGCGGGCGGTGGTGGTGTCCGGGTCGTAGGTGAAGCCGACGGCACACGCGTGGAGTCGTCCGTCCGGGTCCACGGTCGTGAGGGTCGCGAGGTGACGCTCGGCGAGGAAGGCCCGGACCTCGGCGGGCGGGGCCGTCGGGTCGATGCTCATGCGGCGGTGTCCGGACGTTCGATGCGGATGACGCGGCACTGCGGGTGCTCGACCTCGGACCGCAACCACCGGAACATCACGTAGCCCTGGTGGTGGCCCGCGGTGTCGAGCCAGTTCGGTGCGCCCGGGTCGCGATCGGCGACGAGGATCCGGAAGCTCCCGTCCGGCTCGAGGACCGCGTCGCGCTGGTTCAGGATGACGCGGTGGTGGCGGTAGTCGAGGGACTCCATCCAGCGGGTCATGAGGAGCACCGACCAGTAGCGTCCCGCCGGCGGGCGCCCGGTGATCTCGAGAGCCTCGCCGGGCTCCAGCCGGTACCACCCGGCGACGTACACGTTGTCGGGGGTCGGGTAGAACGCGGCGGCACTGTCCGCACTGTTCACCGTGAACGTGTTCGGTTCGCCACGTTCGAGCATGGTGGCGAACCCGGCCGAGAGTTCGGTGCCGATCTGGGTGAACGCCGCCACCGCACGCAGCCGGCGGGCGACCCGCTCGGGTGCCGGGGGCTTGGGCGGACCGGGGTCGTCGAGCGGGGCGATGCGGTAGGTCGCCTCGATCTCCTCATCGCGGTCGAGGAAGTACTGCCGCACGACGAGGGAGTCCGCCTCCGGGGCGGTCCCCAGCCAGTCGCCGCCGAGCGACGGGTCCGGCGGGTCGATCGACAGCACGAGGCGGAACCGGCCGTCCGCATCCAGGGTGAGATCCTCGTCGCTCACGCTCGCGACGATGCGGTTCGCCCCGCCGGCGTCGGGTCCGTACACGCAGAAGGAGAGGTAGTGACACGTGCCCCGGGTGCCCTCGACGAGGTAGCGCACCGGCCCGGTGATGGGGGCGTAGTCGTAGGCGGTGTCCGGGTTGTCCCCGAAGAACTTGCGCGTCGGCGTCATGAGACGGGTGAAGCCCGGGCGGACGGGGTCACCGTTCTCGAGGGTCATGTCGAGGGATGCGGACAGCAGCCGGGTCACGAACCGGTACCCCTCCGCGAGTTCGACGGGATCCGTCACCCCCGCCGCGACCGCGGTGCCGCTCGCCGCAAGGCCGTCGAGCAGTGCTCGCCAGGCACCGTCGAGGGTGTCGGCCGGTCCTGCGGGGTCGACGACGTCGTCCTGATCCATGGTGCCTCCCGTCCTGATCGGCGCCGAGCCTAGAGAGGTGCGCCGCTCGGATGCTGCGCCGGTGCCCCGACGGGTCTCGATCCCGGTGGCAGACTGCGGCCCGGCGACGTCCCGCCCGGGCCCGGTCGTCGTCCGTCGATCCGATCCCTCCGTGGAAGGAAGCTGCGATGTCCATCCGGTCCCGGCTCGTGACCTGCTCCTCGATCGCCGTGCTCGCGATCGGTCTCGGGGCGCTCCCGGCGTTCGCCCACGCCGGCATCAGCCCCGACACCGCCGCCGCGGGCAGCGAGCAGGCCTTCACCCTCACCCTCGCCAACGAGAGTTCGACCGCCGCCACGGTGAAGGTGGAACTGTTCTTCCCCGACGGCCAGGAGATCCCGGTCCTCGCAGTGCCGGATGCGGGGGAGTGGACCGGGGCACCGCAGGGTGGTGCCGGTGGGGGGCCCGGTTCGCTGGGCGACCCGGCCCCCGGCATCACCTGGCAGCGGGCCGGCGGCACACCGGACGAGGACCCGGCGCTCGCCTTCACCCTGCGGATGCCGAGCCGGACCGGCACCATCCAGATGGCCGTGCTGCAGACCTACTCGGACGGTCGTGTGGACCGTTGGATCGAGCCGTGGCCGGTCGGTCAGCCCGAACCCGAGCGGCCCGGTCCCCGGGTCACGGTGACGGAGGCCGCCGCCACGACGAGCACCGCGCCCAGCACCACGACCGAGGTGCCCGCCCCGACGACGACGACGGAACCCGCCGACGAGGACCCCTCCTCGAACCGGACCCTCCTCGTCGCGGCACTCGTGGCCGTCGGCGTCGTCATCGGGATCGCGGTGGCGGTGCGTCGCCGACGTCGCTGACCGCGGGACCCGCCTAGAGTCGCCGCCCGACGGCGGCGCGATCCCCGCGCCCCACGGAGCGGTGGGAGCTCGGATGGCCGGCGTACCCCAGGGCGGGCTCGAGGGCATGGCGGTGCTCGTCACCGGCGGCGGCAGCGGCATCGGGCTGGGCTGCGCCCGGCGCTTCGCGCGCGACGGCGCGCACGTCACGATCTGCGGCCGGAGCGAGGAGCGCCTCGCCGGGGCGCAGCGCGAGCTCGAGGCGATCGTCGCCCCCGGGGGCAGCGTCCGGACGGTCGCAGCCGACGTGACCGACGAGGCGGCGGTCGTGCACGCGGTCGCGGTCGCGGCCGAGCCGCTCGGCGCGCTGCACGGTGTGGTCGCGAGCGCCGGGGGATCGGAGTCGATCGGCCCGGTCACGCAACTCGACGCCACCGCGTTCCGCAACACGCTCGAGCTCAACGTCACCGGCACGATGCTGGTGCTCAAGCATGCGGCTCGGCGCATGGTGCGGGCGGGCGGCGGGTCGTTCGTCGGGATCTCCTCGATCGCTGCGTCGAACACGCACCGGTGGTTCGGTGCGTACGGACCGGCCAAGGCGGGTATCGACATGCTCTGCATGCAGGCGGCGGACGAGCTCGGCGCGAGCAACGTGCGGGTCAACGTGATCCGCCCCGGGCTCGTGGACACCGAGCTCGTCGGTTTCGTGACCGCCGGCGGGCCGGTCCTCGACGACTACCTGGCGTGCATGCCGATCTCCCGGGTCGGCACGCCCGAGGACATCGCGGCGATGGCCCGGTTCCTCATCGGGCCGGAGAGCTCCTGGGTCACGGGTCAGGTGCTCAACGTCGACGGGGGAAACTCCATCCGGCGGGGCCCCGACTACTCCGGGGTGTTCCGGGACGTGTTCGGCGCGGACGGGCTGCGCGGCGTGGTCGAGGAGGACTGACATGGCCCACGGATCACTCACCTCCTGGGACGACTTCCCGGTGCACCAGGTCGCCGAGACCGTGCGGCACGCGGGGACGTCGGACCGGAACTTCTACGACCGCTACTACTTCAACCTCCACGGGTCGTCCGACGACCTCTTCATGATCATGGGGATGGGTCAGTACCCGAACCTCGGGACCCAGGACGCGTTCGCGAGCGTCACCCGCGGCGATCGGTACCACGTGGTGCGCGCGTCACGGGTGCTCGACGACCGGATGGACACCTCGGTCGGGCCGTTCCGCATCGAGGTGATCGAGCCGCTCCACCGGGTCCGCTACATCCTCGAGCCCGCCGAGGACCGGGCGATCGCGTTCGACGTGACCTGGGAGGGTGCGATCCCGGCCTTCGAGGAGCCCCGTCAGTACAAGCGCATGTTCGGCCGGGTGGTGTTCGACACGATGCGCTTCGCGCAGACCGGGCGGTGGACCGGGTCGCTCGAGGTCGACGGCGAGTCGTTCGCGATCACCCCCGACCGCTGGAAGGGCACCCGGGATCGCTCCTGGGGTGTCCGGCCGGTGGGGGAGGCCGAGCCCGCCGGGATCCGCGAGGAGATCGGCCAGATGGTCGGGTTCTGGAACTACGCGCCGATGCAGTTCGACGACTTCTCGATCCTCTACATCGTGCAGGAGGAGCCCGACGGGCACCGGACGATCGAGGAGGCCGTACGCATCTGGGCCGACCCGGATCGGGACCCGGAGTGGTTGGGTCGCCCGGAGTTCGAACACCGACTCGAGCCCGGGACGCGCCTCATCGCGACGCCGAGCACGCTGCGGTTCCCGGAGGCCCCCGGGGGCGGCTTCGACGTACGGGTCACCCCGCTCATGCACTCCTACATCGCGATCGGCACGGGGTACGGCGTCGGCGACGAGTTCCGGCACGGCATGTACCGCGGGCGTGACCTCGTGGTGGAGTCCAAGACCTGGTCGATGGACGAACTCGAGACCTGGGCGTGGTTCGGCATCGTCGACCACGTGGCCCGCTTCGAGCTCGGCGACCTCGTCGGCTACGGGCTGCACGAGCACGGCGTGTTCGGGGCCTACCCGCCGTTCGGTCTCGAGACCGGGTACGACACGGCGCCGGGCTGACCGGGAGCGCCGGCGCGGCGAGCGTGGGTCAGCGCACGTCCCACGTGCACGCGGGGTGCGTGAACACGACGTTGTTGATGTAGTGCTCCTGCTTGCGCAGGGTCATCGACAGGTAGCCGCCGGTCGGGCGCGGCTTGGCGTGGTACTCGGCCTGGTGCCGGGCGAGGTCGAACTCGCTGAGCGGGACCCACCGGTCCTCGACGAGCACCTTGCCGGCGTACCCCCAGGACGCCAGCAGGTCCACGCTCGGTGCGATCCCGCCGTGGCGGTCCTCGAGTTCGACGACCAGCACCGGGTGCTGGGCCGCCAGGAGTCGCTCGGCGCCGGTGATCGTCGCGAGCTCGTGGCCCTCGACGTCGATCTTGAGGAGGACGACGTCCTCGAGCCCCATGTCGTCGAGGCGGACGGTCGGGACGTCCACCGTGCGGCCCCCGTCGGCCAGTCCCTCGAGCGAGGCGCGGCCCTCGGTCCCGCGCCCACCGGCCGGGAGCGTGAGGGTCGCGGTCCCGGCGGCGTCGGAGGCGGCGAGGTGCTCGACGCGCACGTTGGGCCGCACGGTCCGCTCGAGCACCGCGGCCAGATCCGGGTTCGGCTCGAAGTCGACGACGCGCTCGCACCGGCGCGCCAACCAGTAGGTCCACGGTCCGTACCAGACACCGACGTCGACCGCGGTGCCCCGCGTCGGCACCGAGGCCACGATGCGATCGAGCTCGGGCTCGAACTTCCGGTGGGCCCGAGCGATGGCGGCGACGAACACCTTGTCGGGGACGAGGCTCGACACCTTCGAGACGATGCTCACGACACTGCCCTCTCGGTCCTGACCGCCCGTCGGCGGAACACGATGACGACGTTCCAGGTCGCGAACTCCCGCAGGCCCGGCACCCGTGCGATCCACGAGAGCCAGTCCGGCAGGTACCGCGGGCGCACCTCGTACACCTCGAGGTCGGCACGGGACCGGAACCAGTCGATGACGGCGCCCGCCCGGACCGCGTGGAGGCTGCGGCCGTACTCGTTCTTCGGGTCGACGCCGTGCTTGCGACGGTAGCGCTGCACCGCCCGCCGCCCGCCGAGGTAGTGCCACGGCGAGGTCTCGTGCCCGCCCCACGGGGACAGCCACGGTGTGAACGAGAGGTACCCGACGCCCCGCTTCGGCTCGAGCACGCGCACCATCTCCTCGCACAGGTCGGGCCAGTCCGCGACGTGCTCGAGGACGTTGGAGCAGTGCACCACCCGTGCGCTCCCGGTGCGGAAGGGGAGCCGCTGGCCGTCGCCCTGCACCGCGCCCGTCGGCACGCGCTCGTGGAGGCGCAGCTCGTCCGCGTCGTAGTCGATGATGACGCACTCCGCGCCGGCGTGGCGCAGGGCCTCCGCGACGTACCCGGGTCCGCCCCCGACGTCGATGGTCAGGGTGTTGCGGACGTCCGCATGGCGCTCGATGCTCCGCACGGTGTCCGCAGCGAGGTAGTGGTAGAAGCGATCGGGATCCTCGGCCTCCCGGCGGAAGAGCGAGAAGAGGTGGCGCGAGCGTGCGACCCCCTTCTCCGGTCCCTCGGCCCGAGGGTCGTGCAGCGATGCGGTGCCCGCCTCGTCGGCGGCCTCGATGAACGTGTCGATCGTGTGCTGCCAGGTGAAGTCCTGCGAGCGGACCTGGGCCGCCGCGCCGAGTCGCTCCCGGCGCTCGTGGTCCTCGGTCAGGCCGATCCACGCGTCGAGGAAGGCGTCCTCGTCCTTGGCCAGGAGGCCGGTCTGGCCGTGGATGATCGCGTCGCGCACGCCCTTGACCCGGAAGCCGACCGAGGGCGTGCCGCACCGTGCGGCCTCGAGGATGACGAGCCCCCAGCCCTCGCGCTCGGCCGGGTGCACGAGCAGCCACGCCTCGTGCATGAGTTCGGTCTTGCGCTCGGCGCTCACCCGTCCGAGGATCTCGACGCCGTCGAGCGCCTCGTCCCGGACCCGCTGCTGCAGGCGCTCACGCTCGGGGCCGTCGCCGACGATGGCCAGCCGGCCGCCGACGCTCGCCCGGACCTTCGGCCACAGGTCGAGGAGCAGGTCGATGCGTTTGTTCCGTGCGAGGCGCCCGACCGCGACGAACCGCGGCTCGGTCGACCGCGGTGGCGGTGCCTCGATCTCGGCGAGGTCCACGCCGAGGTTGAGCACGAACATGTGGCGGGGGCTCACGCCGAGGTTCTGCAGCTCGACCGCGCTCGAGTCCGAGATCGTGATGACCGGCACATCGCGGTAGATGTTGGGCACACCGCGCTGCTCGAGGGACGCGAAGACCCGGGCGATGGGCTTCGGGAAGTACTTCTGCCACTGGTTGCCGTGGACGTGGAAGAAGATGCAGACCGATGGCCCGCGACGCCAGAGCGGCGTGAGGTACGGCACGCCGTTCGCGACGTCGACCACGACGTCGACGTCGCGGAAGTGGCGCCAGTACCGGAAGGGTGCGGTGAGGTACTGGGTGTACGTGCCGCCGTTGCGGACCACCGGGTACGGGCGATCCTCGACGGGTCCGCCGCACATGAGGGTCGCCTCATGGCCGCGGTCGTTGAGCTCCCGGATGAGCCGGTCGATCACGACCTCGGAGCCGCCCGCATTCGGGTGGGCGAGGTCGCGCCAGGCGAGGAACAGGATGCGCACGCCTCAGCCCGCCGTCCCGGAGGGGTCGGGGCCGGGCAGGTCGCGGTCCGTCGCGCCGTGCGCCGTGCCCCCACCACCTCGCGCCATGCGTGGACCCCCCGATCGCGCCGTGCCGGCGCACGTGCGGATGGCGAGTGTAGACCCGCCCCGGAGCCCCTCCGACCGGGCCCTCCGGCCCAGTGGTGACCCCTCGGGACCGCACCGTCCGCCGGCGCGCGTCAGGCGTGCTCGTCCGCCGCGACGGGCGGGTCCTCGTGGCGGAGCGAGGCCACGAGGACGTCGAGCGCGAGCGTGATCACGGCGAACCACACGCACCACCGCGCCCACTCGAAGTGGCTGGTCCAGTCGAAGAACGCAGGATGCCGTTCGATCCGTTGCTGCACCGGGATGCCGATCGCCACGGCGAGGAGGAGGACGGGCGGCGCGAAGCGGACGGCGCGGCGGATGCGGCCCCCGTCGGCCGCGAGCCACGCGAGGAGGCCCGTGAGGACCCCGACGACGGGGGCGATCGTGAGGCCGGCGACCACCGCCGCGCCGAGCGCGAGCCCGAGGCGCGCACGCGGACCGACCGCGTCCCCGACGCGGGTCCCCCGCGTCCGGAGCCGCGGACCCTCGAAGCGATCGGCGGGCCGGCCGCGGCGGCGCCCGAGGCCGACGAGGACGACCCCGAGGCAGGCGATGCCCCCGACGAGGGAGACCCAGAGGGCGACGTTGACCGCACCCTGGGGGGCCCACGCGAGCTCGACGGTGATCGGACCCGTGCCCTGCGGTCGGATGTACCACCCGTTCGCATAGCCGTCGACGAGCTTCGGGGTCCCGAGGTCCCGGCCCGCCGCGGTGGCCCGCCAGCCCTCGTTGTACGACTGCCCGAGGACGAGCCAGAACGGTTCGGTGGCCGCGGTGATCCGCAACGAGGACGTCCATCGGGTCTCGTCGACCACCTCCACCCGTGGCGCACTCGTCGGACGGCGTTGCGCGTCGGCGGGTGCCGGACGGGCGCCGGAGGACGGGTCGGGTTCGGTCGAGGGTGGTGCGGCGGCGACCTCGGCGGCGGGTGCGGCCCCGCCGCCGGCGGCCGACGCGAGCACGATGCGGCTCACGTCGAAGCCGGTCGGATTCCGCGGTGACTCGGCGACCCGGATCTCGTGCTCGCCGGCCCCGAGGGTGAGGTCGGGCCCGCACGGGATGAGCGGCAACTTCTCCTGGTCCAGCGCGGCCTCGACCGTGCCGGGGATGCGCACGGGGAACGGGCGCCCGTCGATGGTCACGATGCGGTCGGTGCACTCACCCGCCAGGTCGGTGGCGTAGGTCCGTCGGGTCCCATCGATCCCGAGTTCGGCGATGGCGGCGGGCAGCACGATCTGGGCCCGCTTCACCGGCACCGACTTGCGCACGGTGACCTTGATGTTCCGACCGGTGACCTCGGGGAAGGTGATCGGGAACTCGGTGAGACCCGTGGGCGACCGCGTGGCCAGGACCGGCAGGGTGACCGTGCGCCGCGGGCCCTTGTCGGCACGGATCGTGAGGATCCGCGGCACCGAGTGCAGGCCGTCGGTGACGACCTGGATCGTCATGCGGTCGACGGTGCGCGGGGTCGGGAACGTGAGCTTGAGCTCGGCCCGCGGGTTGCCGAGCACGTTGACCCACGCGGTGGTGGGGTCGCCGTCGGTCGCCGATCCGGCGCGGGTCCGGACCGACACGTACCGGGCCGAGGAACTCGCGGTGTAGGCGCCCTGTGCGGCGCCCGGTGCGCCGAGGGCCCGGTCGATGTCCTGATCGCGCGCGTACGGGCTCAGCAGTGCGGTGCCGGCGAAGGAGAACGACCGGGCCGTGGGGAGGGTGAAGCGCCGGGAGAACGAGGTCGAGTCCATCGTGCCCTCGCGGGTGAGCACGATGGCGAGGGGGTGGTCGAGGCTCTCGGCTCCGAGGGTCCGCAGCATCGCGGTGGGGACCCGCATCGACTCGGTGACGCGCACCGTCCCGTCGCCGTCCGGATCGGGGATGCGGACCTCGCTGAGACCCACGGCGTTCCGGCGCAGACCCTCCTTGATGTCCTTGCCCGTCGAGTCCTCGATCGTGATGTCGAGGCGCTGGAACGTGCGCTCCGGGAAGTTCAGCGTCTGGCCCCGCTTGCCCTTCGAGGCCCGGGTCAGCGTGCGCACCACGCTGTCGTCCCCGTCGAAGGTGAGGCGGACGCTCCGGATCGCGCGGTACCGGGTCGACTTGCTGAGCGCCGCGCTGGGGCTGACCTGGGTGATGTTGATGTGGTCGGTCGTCGTCGGCCGCTCGAGCACGACCTCGAGCCGCTGGTTCCCGACGGGGACGCCGGCGTCGACGCGCCACCCGGTCTTGACGTCACCGTCGAACGCCGCGGCGGGTCGTTCGCCCGGCACGTAGCCGAACGATGGGATGCCGTACGAGGTGGCGCGCAGGCTGCGCACCCCCGACAGCTCCGTCACCGTGCGTCCGGCGTCGGTCTCGTCGGCGAAGACGTCGAGCCGTTGGTCGGTCGGGTCGACGGTGAGCGCCTCCTCCCCGGCCACCTCGGTGTATCCGAACTGGTCGTGCAGGACTCCCCAGCGCTGGCCCCGACGACGGTTCGAGTCGGTGAGCACGAGCAACGTGGACTCGGGGAGGTCGCGCATCGCCTGCGCCGCGCCCCGGTACGACGAGGCGAACAACACCACACGGTCCGAGTCGAGCAGCGACGCGTTCGACAGATCCACGATGCCCTCGCTGTCGCCGGCGATGAGGATCGGGGCGTCGGCCGCCTTCGAGCGGATGATGGGTGACGGGTCCTCGACCTCCGCGATCGCGACCGGCGGGGGATCGGGCTGCTCGACGTTCGGCTGCGTCAGGTCGCCGAGTTCGGGGAACCGGAGCCGACCCGGGATCGTGTCGCCGTAGCGCACCGGCGCGCGCAACCCGTGCGCGGGGTCGTCGGTCATGATCTTCCAGAGCGCGCCGGACGGGATCAGGTTCCACTGGTCCGTGCGGAGGTCGAGGCGCAGGACGACCGTTCCCACGCCCATGAGTCGGAGCACCTCGGCGAGACCGTCAGGGTCGACGCTGCCGTCCTGCACCCGACGGTCGACCGCCTGCAGGAACGCGAGGGACTGCTCGGAGCCCCACGGCACGATCTCGCGTGCGACGTACGGCCGGTCCATGAATCCCGGTTCGATGGGATCGCGGGTGTCCCCCCAGCGGTAGCTCGCGAAGTCGGAACCCGGCAGGGCGAGGACGCGGGTGCCGGGGTCGCCGGCCGAGAGGTCGCGGATCGCCCGCTGCCAGTACGAAGGGATCGCCTCGTCCCGCTCGAGGTACTCGCTGTAGTACCCGCCCGAGAGCGCAGGGACGGCGACCGCGAGGCAGAGGATCGCGACGAGGGCGGTCGCCGCGATCGCGAGCACGGGACGGTCGCGTTCGGCGTACCGGCGGGTCACCACATCCACGCCGGCCCCGAGGAGCGCGGCGAGTCCGAGGACGACGATCGGCACGGCCCGGTTCACGTTCCGGAGGGCGAACCCGGTCGAGGAGTTGAGCGTGAACCACTTGAACACCGAGCCGTACGGGGACGGATCGTCGTACGGGGCGGCTCCGACGGCGATCACCACGCCGACGACCACGAGGATCGCGAAGTAGATCCGGGCCCGCCACCGCACGAGCACGGCTCCGGCGAACGCGAGCGCGGGGACGAGGAACGAGACGAAGATGAACGGGAGACGTTGGGTGAACGAGGAACGGGCGTCGTTCCACGGCCCGGTCCGATCGCCGCCGTAGAAGAACCAGTACCCGAGGCCCCGCACGATCTCGAACGGGGTGGACGTCGCGGTGACGGTACGCACCGTCTCGGTGAAGCGGAGGATGTTGACCCCGAACCGCCCCTCGATGGCGAGGGCGAGGAACCACCACGCCGAGGTGATCGCCGTGAGGAGCGCGGTGCGCCACAGGAAGGCCCAGCCGTCCCGCCAGCGGGCCTCCCGCGCGCCGAGCACGGCGAACGGCAGCCACAGGGCCGGCCCGATGAGGCAGAACAGCAGGCTCGACGCGTTGAGCGAGCCCACGAGTTGGATCGAGATCGCGATGAGGGCCGGGTACAGCCAGCCCCGGTCGCGGATGCCGCGCCGGGTCCAGAGGATCCACCACGGCAGGGCCGCCCACGGCCCGAGCAGGAGGCTGTAGAAGCCGGCGTAGCCGAGCACGTAGGGGGTGAACGCGTACGCGAGGGTGGCCACGAGGACCCCGCCCCGCCCGATGCCGAACTCCCGGGCGAGCGCGCGCATGCCGAGTCCCGCGGCGAGCACGATCGTGCCCAGCCACAGGCGCTGGGCGACCCAGGCCGGCATCCCGAGGACGTCCTCGGTGAGCCAGTACCACGGACCCATCGGGAACAGGTAGCCGATCGTCTGGTGGCTCAACGTCCCCATGCCGATCTTCGCGTCCCACAGGGAGGCGGCCCGGGAGATGAACCGGGTCGGATCGAGGTAGAGGTACGACTTCGTGTCGGCCGCGACCTTCCCCGGCCGCATCGCGAGGATGGGCAGGTAGGCGAGCGCAGCGAACGCGACGAGGCCGAGCCGATCGAGCATGCGCTCGCGTCGCGTCGGACGTGCCGGGTCCGGGGTGGGCGCGCCCATCGTCAGTTGCCGATCCGTACCGGGGTGAGCACGGGTGCATCGGCGGGCCCCGTCACCACGAACGCCTCCACCCGGTTGCCCGACGGGGCGAAGAGCGTGGGTGCGAGGAGTGCGTAGTAGTAGGCGTCGTCGTTGCGCCGGAACTTGTCGGCCGTCCCGATGCCGGCGATGCGCCCGTTCAGGGCGAAGGCGAGGGTCCGGTCGCCGCCTGCGCCCTTGTAGTAGCCCTCCTGCCAGGTCTGGTGGAGGTCGAGCGCGTTCGGATCGAAGGTCGCGAGGCTCGCGGAGCCCGAGGGGATGTAGAGCTCACCCGGGGCGGGGTTCCGTGCGACCCCGAACTCGGCGACCGGTCGTCCGACCATGGCGCCGTACGGTCCGATCCGGAACGGGCGCAGCGCCGGGTCGCCGCCGGCCGGCGCGGCACGTCCGGCGACCGCCTCGGCCTGGAGCGGCACCCGCGGGAAGGTGAGGAACTCGCCCGGCTCGGCCACGAGCGAGTCCGGCAGCTGGATGTCGTCGGTCTCCCACTGGTAGAGCCGGATCGGCTCGTCGGGCGGGCGCGGCGCGCGGGCGGGGACGCCGTCGATGTCCCACGGGATCTCCGCGCCGATCAGATCGGCGATCGTGGGCAGGATGTCGATGGTGCGCATCGGGTGGTCGTCGAACGCACCCGTGGTCTGCCCGGGCTCCTTGATGAACAGCGGCGGGAACAGGATGTCCGCCGCCGTGGTCCGGCTCACCGTGCGCGCCTGCTCGTCGGGCCGGAAGGTGATCCCGTGGTCCGCCGTCACCACCACCACGGCGTCGTCCCACTCGCCGATGCGCTCGAGGCGCGAACGGATCTGCCCGAGCACGGTGTCGGCGGCCTGGAGCTGGAGGATGTGGAGCTCGCGTCCGATGGCCGCATCGCCCGCGCCGTTCCAGGCCGGGAAGTTCGCGGTGTCGAACACCGTCTCGACCTGTGGTCGGTGGAACTGGAAGGTCGAGAAGTACCGGAACGGCTGGTGGGGCAGGAGGATGTGGCCGTAGTCGAAGGTCGGTCGGTCGCCCCGGGTCAACGAGGTCACGAACCGGCGGGACTGGATCGCCGGATCGGGGATCCCGATCGGCGGCGCGTACGAGGAGGTCGCGGGCTGGAGGGCCACCGACGAGCGCCAGAGCGACGCCCCCTGGTCGAGGATGCTCCGGATCCGTGACCGGTGCCCGCCGCCGACCGCCGTGGTCGGGCAGGTTCCCGACGAGCACAGCGCGGTGACGTCGTCGTGGGCGTTGATCCGGTAGGTGCCCGACAGCAGGCGGAAGATCGAGTCCGGGTGGTCGGCTGCGACGGGGAGCGCCCCCTCGCGCGGGTACTGGCCGGTGAGGATCGAGGGGATCGCGACCTCGGTGTACGGCGCGACCGTGGTCATGTTGCGGTACGAGGTCGACGTCCGCTCGAGCGCAGCGAAGTTCGGGAACAGCTCGGCGTCGACCCGGCCGTTCCCGTCGAGGAGTGAACCGATCGGCAGTTCGTCGAACGCGAGGAGCACGACCCGGTGCGGGTCCGTGATCCGGGCGCCGGCGGCCGAGACCGATGACGACGCGACGGCCCGGTGGGCGGGGGAGAGCGCGACGAACCAGATCGCGACGAACACCGGGGCGACGGCGAGGAGGAGCACGAACGCGGCGAAGGTGCGGGACCGGAGCCGGAGCGTCGCCGCGCCGAGGCCCGCAGCGATCGCGGCGGCGACGAGCACCACGGGACCGGCGCCGAACGCGCTCTTGACGAACTGCAGCGCCCAGACGCCCACGCCGAGTCCGATGCAGACCGCGTGGAACCACCGACGGGCCCGGGGAACTGCGAGCCCGACGCCCACCTCGAGGATCCAGGCGATCCCCGGGACCACGAGGAGGGCGAGGAGGGCGACGATGAGGATGTCGAGCGTGTCCGCCCGCCGGGAGACGAAGATCCCCGCGTTGGCGGCGAGCAGGTTCAGCGTCGGGATGGTGACCGCGAACCCGGCGGCGGCGATCAGCTCGACGACCGACCGCACCTCGGCGCGCACCGGGCCGAGGCGGCGCGGGCGGACCGCGCCCGTGGGTGCTGCCGCACCCGACCCCTCGACGACTGCCACCCGATCCCCCTCGATCCCCATCCGTGCGTTCCGGCTCGGGGTCGGAACGCTACCGGCTCCCCGGAAGGTTCCGGACGCGCCGGACCGGTCCGCCGGTGGTTCGGCGCGTCCGGGTCGGGGGTCAGATCGCGAGGACCGTGCGGATCCCGCGCCCCGCTGCGAGGTCGGCGAAGGCGGTGTCGATGTCCTCGAGCGTGCCGCGGTGGGTGATCATCGACTCGAGGTCGAGCCGACCCCGCCGCCACAGGTCGAGCAGGCGCGGGATCTCGCGGCGCGAGTTCACGCTGCCGAGCAGGCAGCCGAGCAGGCGCTTGCCGCTCGCGGTGAACATGACGGCGGGGTCGATCACGATCGCCTCGTCGAGTGCGGGCGCACCGACGCAGGTCGTCGTCCCGCCGCCCCGGCAGGCGTCGAGGAGCGTCGAGATGAGGGACGCCCGCCCCGCGCATTCGAACGCGTGGTCCACGCCGACGCCGGTCCGCGCCATCACCGCGGCGACGAGGTCCTCGGACGTCGGATCGATGACGTCGGTCGCGCCCAGTCGGCGCGCGTGGTCCCGCCGTTCGGCGACCGGGTCCGACGCGATGATGGTGGTGGCTCCCGCGATGCGTGCGCCCTGCACCGCCGCGAGTCCGATCCCACCGAGACCCGCCACGAGCACGGTGTCGCCGGGCGCGACGGCGGCCGTGTTGAGCACGGCACCGACGCCGGTCTGCATCGCACACCCGATGACGCACGCGACGTCGAGGGGCGTGTCGTGACCAACGGCATGAGCCAGTACTCGCGCAACGAGCGCAACGCCAATGCAGGCATCGTGGTGGGTGTCAACCCCAAAGAAGACTTCCCGGGCGGCCCCCTCGCCGGCGTCGCCTTGCAGGAAGCGCTGGAGTCCGCGGCCTACGTAGCGGGAGGCAGCAATTACTGCGCGCCCGCGCAGCTGGTGGGAGATTTCCTGCGCGGCGTGTCGTCCACGCAACTCGGTGATGTGCTGCCCTCGTACAAACCGGGCGTGCTGCTCGGCGATCTGTCACAGTCCCTGCCTGGGTACGCCATCGAGGCGATCCGCGAGGCCCTGCCCGTCTTCGGCAAACAGATCCGCGGTTTCGATGGTGCGGACGCGGTGCTCACGGGCGTGGAGAGCCGCACTTCCTCCCCGGTACGCATCACCCGTGATGCCGAATCACTCCAAAGCCTGAACGTGCGCGGGCTCTACCCC
>JALRDW010000092.1 GCA_023262065.1 Acidimicrobiia bacterium
CGTGAAAGTGAAGGTGTCTACCAGTTTGGTAGCAAGCGCTATATCGTCAAAGTTGATTAGGACAAGATCAACATCCGTGTCGGCGGTGGTTTCCTTTCAATCGATGAGTTCCTTGATCAGTACACACCAACTGAGTTGAAGTTGCGGGCCTCGGTGAACGAGTCCTTCGTGCCGCAGTTCGGACACGCACCGGAGTCCGGGAGCTGGTCGGCCCGGAAGCGCTCGTTGCACTGCTTGCAGTCCACGAGCGGATCGGTGAACGTCGCCAGGTGGCCGCTGGCCTCCCAGACCCGCGGCGCCATGAGGATCGCCGCGTCGAGGCCGACCACATCGTCCCGGAGCTGGACCATCGTGCGCCACCAGGCGTCCTTGACGTTGCGCTTGAGCAGCACGCCGAGGGGCCCGTAGTCCCAGGTGGACCGGAAGCCGCCGTAGATGTCGGATGAGGGGAAGACCAGACCGCGTCGCTTCGCGAGGTTGACGACGCGGTCCATGAGGTCGGACTTGGCCATGGACGCGACAGGCTAGTGAAGCGGGCCACCCCACCCGTGCACGGCCGCTAGAGCAGGGCGGCGCTGCGGAGTCGGCGCTCCGAGTGGTGCTCGAGCGCGGCGATCCCGAGGCGTTCGACCTCGGCGATGACCTCCGGCACCGGGGGCTCGGCCATCGCCCGGTGCAGCCCACCGGAGACGAGCAGCTCGAGCAGGGCGAGCCCCTCGGGCGTGATCCGCGTCCCGCCGATGCGCCCGCAGCCGGCGCACAGCACGCCACCCTCGGCGAGGTCGATCGCCGGGTACTCCTCGGCCGGTTCACCGCACCGCACGCAGGCCTCGAGGTAGGGCCGGAACCCCTCGAGCGACAGCGCCTTCCAGAAGAACGCGGGGGTGATCACCGGCGACGGCGTCGCGTCGAGTGTGCGCAGAGCCCCGACGAGCATGCGGTGCAGCGCAGGGTTCGGTTCGCGGTCCGGGGACAGCTGGTCCACGACCTCGAGGATCGCGGCGGCCCGGGTGAGGTTCGTGTAGTCCTCGCGCACCGCCCGGAGCACGTCGATGACCTCGACCTGGGTGACGACGTCGAGGTCGCGGCCCCGGTAGCACTGCACGGCGACGTTGGTCGGCGGTTCGAGGCGGGCGCCGAACCGGCTGCCACTCCGCCGCACCCCCTTCGCCACGGCGCGGACCTTGCCGTGCTCGGCGAGGAACAGCGTGACGATCCGATCCGCCTCCCCGAGCTTCACGGTGCGCAGGACCACACCCTCGTCGCGGTAGAGCCCGGCCATGGGGCGAGTGTAAACGACATCGGTGGGATTCACCGGGGCGCATCGGCGACCCGGGCACCGGTCAGGCGCCCTCGACCCCGCCGAACCGTCGTTCGCGCCGCTGGTACTCGGCGATCGCCGCCCGGAGGTCCCGGGTCCGGAAGTCGGGCCAGAGCACGTCGGTGAACACGAACTCGGAGTACGCCGACTCCCAGAGGAGGTAGTTGGAGATCCGGTACTCCCCCGACGTGCGCACCACGAGATCCGGATCGGGCATGTCGGGGGCGTACATGTGCCGCGAGATCGTCCGCTCGTCGATGCGCTCGGGGTCGATCCGACCCGCGGCCACACCCCGAGCGATCTCCCGGACCCCGTCGGTGAGCTCGGCCCGCCCGCCGTAGTTGAAGGCGAAGGTGAGGGTCATGCGCCGGTTGCGGGCGGTGAGCGCCTCCGTGTCCTCGATGTGCCGTACGACGCGCTTGGGCACCCGGCCACCGCGGCGACCGATGAATCGGACCCGCACCCCCCGCTGGTCGAGATCGTCCCGCCGCCGGAGCAGGAGCGACTCGTTGCACCGCATCAGGAACCGCACCTCGTCGAGAGGCCGCCGCCAGTTCTCGGTCGAGAACGCGTACACGGTGAGCCAGGAGATGCCGAGATCGAGCGCACCCTCGACCGTGTCGAAGAGTGCTTCCTCCCCCGCTGCGTGCCCGTCGGTGCGCTTGAGGCCGCGCCGCTGGGCCCACCGACCGTTGCCGTCCATCACGATGGCCACGTGGGCCGGGATGCGACGCGGATCGAGGCCGTCCTTCACGGGGGAGAACCTAACCGTTGGCGGCCGCGGCCCGGGTCCGCGCCGGGGTCAGCCGACGGTGATCTCGCCCTCCATGCCGCCGGAACGGTGACCGGGCAGCGAGCAGTAGAACACGTAGTCACCGGCCTCGAGTGCCACGACGTTCGTGTCGGAGTCGCCCTTGCCGCCGACCTCGAGGATGAAGCGCGGCACCCCCTCGATGACGAGGTTGTGCGCTCCGGTCTCGACGTTGTCGAGCGTGATCCGGACGTTGCCGGCCTCGGTGGTGACGCGATCGGGCTCGAAGTACAGGTTGCCGGCGTCGACGGTCACCGAGTCGACGACCGGACCCTTCGGCGGGACGTAGGCGCCGCCGCCCGACGAACCGCCGCAGGCCGCCGCGCCCAGCGCGAGCAGGAGCGCGGCCCCGAGCAGCGTCACGCCGCGTCGCACGATCATCCCTCGGCCCCGGTCGCACCCGATGCGCCGTCAGCACCACTCGCGCCGGCCGCGGCCTCACCCACGATCATGGTCGCCACCATGCCGGCGGCCTTGTGACCCGGGATCGAGCAGTAGAAGGGGTACTCGCCCGGCTCGAGCTCGATCTTGCCGCGGTCCTCGTCCGGGGGCCCGACCCGGAGCTCGAACCCGGCGTACTTCGCGTCCTCGAACACGAGGGTGTGCGCGCCACCCTCGTTGATGTAGTCGATCTCGATGATGCCGGCCGAGGTCGAGTACTCCTTCTGGTCGAACTTCAGCGTGGCGAGCGCCCGCACTGGCACCGTCGCGACGACGGGGCCCTCGGGCGGCTGGTACCCGCCGGCCTCCTCCTCCTTCTCGCCCGCCGAGGGACCGAGCGTGAGCGTGCCCAGGCCGACGGTGAGGATCACGACCAGGGCACCGAGCACCCACATCGGCGACGTGCGCGCCTTCGCAGCGGCGACGACCGTGGCCACGACGAGGATCGCGATCGTGAGGATGGTGGCCACGAGCACCGAGCCGTCCTTGCCCGACACGAGCAGGAGCCGCGAGGTGTTGAGCACGCCGAAGGCGACCGCGAGGATCGAGCACACCGGGAGCAGCAGCGGCAGCCAGAAGCGGTCACGGCGCTCCTCGCGCCGGCGCTCGGCCTCCGTGCGCACGGCCGGCGCGGCCGGGCGTTCGGCCACGGCCACGGTGCCCTCCCCGGAGGACCCGGTCTCGGTGGTGGGTGCGTCCTGGTCGCTCATCTACTGCCTCAGCCCCATGTCGATCAGTTCTCGGTCCATCTCACGCAGTGCTCGGTCCGGCCGGTTGCGCAGCTCCTCGGCGGCCGCCCATCGGAAGAAGATCACCGCAATGATCGCCCAGATGAACAGCCCGGCCCCGATCTTCATGATGAGGCCGGCGATCAACTGGTCGTTCAGCGGGTCGATCCCCCACAGCTTCGGGAGTTCCGCGTAGCGACGATACAGCGGCCGCGAGCCGAAGGTGAGAAACGTGGCCGGCACCGTGGGAACCACCGATTGGAGGAACAGGAACACGATCTTCATGGGCGCGGTGAGGCGAGGGACCTCCGGCAGCGGGCTCAGGATCGGCATCCAGATGACGAAGGCCGAGAGCAGCAGGGCCGCGTGGACCGCGAAGTGGAACGGCGCCGACCGGAGGGCCAGATCCACGACCGCCGGCCAGTGGGTGACCACGATCATCACGTTGAAGAGCACGAGCGCGGGCAGGAACCGGGACCACCACTGCACGATGCGCAGCAGCCGCCCCGGGAGGGCCAGTCGCATCATCCAGCCGGGCGTCCCCATGAGCAGGAGGGGCGCCGCCAGCAGCGTGTACAGCAGGTGCTGGACCATGTGGGCGCTGTACATCGACCCTTCGGCCACGTCGTGCACCGGCCAGTCGGAGGCGAGCAGGATCGTCGCCGCGCCGAGCGAGAAGGAGGCGACCTGGAGTCGGGAGACCGGGCGCTGCCCGGGCGGCACGAGCAGGGGGCCGCGACGCACGGCGAGGATCGCGTACGTCGCGACGAGACCGGCGACGAGCAGCCAGACCTCGGGATGAGGCTGCCACGCGGGGATCGCGGCGCCGACCATGGCGATCAGGTGTCCGCGAGACCCGAGAGGGTGAGCAGGACGATCGTGTACAGGATGAGTGATCCGATGAACCCGACCATGAACAACCGCCGGAAGATCTTGCGGTCCGTCTTGAGGTGCATGTACCACCCGATGACGATGAAGAACTTCGCAACGGCGCTGATGATGAGGATCCAGGTCAGCACCGACTCGGGCACGGCCTTGTCCAGGTAGTACGCCGCGATCTCGAAGCCGGTGATCACACAGAGGATCACCGCGATCATCACGTACTGGAACGGCGACGGGTGCGGGTGCTCCTCGCCGGGCAGCATCGGGAGGTCCGAGTGCCCGTGCAGCAATGCGTGGTCGTGCGCCGGCTCGAGTTCGGTGGTGGTCTCGGACACGGTCCCCCCTGCTACGGGATGAGGTAGACGACGGCGAAGATCACGATCCACACCACGTCGACGAAGTGCCAGTAGAGCCCCGAGACCTCGACGGCCTCGGCGTCACGCTGGCCGAGTTTGCCCTGCATGGCCATGCCCCAGAGCGACATGAGCCAGACGATGCCGACCGACACGTGGAGGCCGTGGAGACCGGTCGCCACGAAGAAGATCGAGCTCGAGACGTTGGTCCGGAGGGACATGCCCTCCCGGTAGAACTCGGTGAACTCGAAGACCTGTCCGCCGATGAACAGGATCCCGAACACGGCCGTGGCCATGACCCACACCTTGAACCGACGCATGTCGTTGCGCTGGATCGCGGCGAGGGCCAGCACCATCGTGAGACTCGACATCAGGAGGATGAACGAGGTCACCGAGGTGAACGGGATGTTGTACAGCGAACGCGGGGTCGGACCGGCGAGGTTCCGGTTGCGGTACAGCAGGTAGGTCGTGATGAACGCGCCGAAGAACAGGCAGTCCGAGGACAGGAACACCCACATGCCGAGCTTGGTGTTGGTGACGCCGGCGCTCGGCGCCGGGTGGTCACCGTGGGCGTCGTGGGTGATGGGGAGCGCAGCCTGGGCCATGGCTCAGTCCTCCGCCGTGCCGGGCTCGATGGCCCAGCCGTACATGCCGAACAGCAGCAGCAGCACGCCGGGGATGGCGAGCCACGGGTTCTTGTAGACCGCGGCGTACCCGATCACCGGCAGGCCGGCGGCGAGCACGAGCGGGAAGTACGAGGGCGAGGGCAGGTGGATGCTCGACACGTCGACCGAAGCCTCCTCGCCCGAACCGCCGGCGGGCAGCCGCACGAGCCGACCCTGGTCGTCCTCGGTGTACTTGCGGTGCCAGAAGTCGTCGCGGGCCTCGACCTTGGGGATCGCGGCGAAGTTGTACTCCGGGGTCGGCGACGGGATGCTCCACTCGAGGGTGCGCCCGTCCCACGGGTCGGCCGGGGCGATCGGCCCCCGCTTCCACGACCACACCGCGTTGGCCACGAACAGCAGCGTGGCCAGGGCGATGATGAAGCCGCCGGCGGTGACCACGAGGT
>JALRDW010000074.1 GCA_023262065.1 Acidimicrobiia bacterium
AGTCACTGCCTCATGCAGCGCGTCATCGAAGTCGGCGGCGATGAGCACGCAGTGGGCGAGTCCGAGCGGGGCGTCCTGGGGGATGTAGGTGACCTCGATGCCCCAGCGGGAGCCGTCGCCGACGGCGGCCCGGATCTCGTCCCCGGTGTCGCCGATGATGATCCCGATCTCCCGGATCCCGGCGGCGGCCATGTCCTCGATCCCGTAGAAGAGGATCGGCTTGTTGGCGATCGGGACGAGCTGCTTGGCGCTCGTGTGGGTGATGGGACGCAGGCGGGTACCGGCGCCCCCGGCGAGGATCAGGCCCTTCATCGGGCTGCAGGCTAGGCGCGTCCGCCCGGTGGCCCGGCGGTTGGCGGGCCCCGACGGCCTTCCGGGTGCGGCACGGGGGAGAATCACTCCAGCGGCGGGTCCCGACCTGCCGATACCGGTGGGACGACCCGGGCACCGGTCCGCCGGATTGCCCGCTCCGCCGGCCGGCGAGGCCGTAGCCTCACCAGTCACATCCGCAACACCCCGCACATCGACGAGACCCAGAGCCCATGGAACGCAGCCCCCGCCCCGCACCCCTCCGCCGCCTCGGCGTCGCGGCCGCGTCCGCGGTGCTGCTCGGCTCGTTGGTGGCCGGTGCGCTCGTGGCCGCTCCGCCGGTGACGCGCCCGGCGGCGGCCGACGCCTCGGTCACGGTGCCGATGATGGGTCCGCCGGTGCTCTCGGCCGCGCAGCTCGCGGCGTGGTTCCGGTCGACCGGGCGTGCGTTCAACGTCCCGGGTGAGACCCCCGAGTCCCTCGCCTCCTACTTCGTCGACGAGGGCGTCGGCGTGAACATCCGTGGTGATCTGGCGTTCGCGCAGTCCGTCGTGGAGACGGGGTACTTCGGGTTCGTCGGCTCGATGGTCAAACCGACCGACTACAACTTCGCCGGAATGGGCGCGTGCGACACGTGCAACTCCGGGCGCCCGTTCCCGAACGCCCGTACCGGCGTGCGGGCCCAGGTCCAGCACCTGCGCAACTACGCGGACATCACCTCCCGCGCGGCGAACCTGCCGACCCCGCCGGTGGTCGAGTGGTACGGGCGGAGGATCGTGAACGGTGTCGTCACCTACGACCCCGCGCTCGCGATCTACAACTTCGACACCTTCTTCGCGAAGGGTCGGGCCCCGACCTGGAACCAGATGGGGAACGGCAACTGGGCCACCGCGACGAACTACTTCGCGACGGTGCTCAACGTCTACGAGCGCATCCTCACCTGGAACGGCATCCCCACCATCGCCAAGGCGGGGGCCGATCCGGCCGGCCGTACCGACCTCGTCGAGCGCGTGCCCGGCGGCGTCCACATCGGGGGCTGGGCCTTCGACATCTCCACGCCCGACGCCATCAGCGTGCGGATCACCCTCAACGGCACGCCGATCGCCACCGTCGTCGCCAACGGGTACCGGCCCGACGTGGATGCGGTGTTCCGCTGGGGCGCCTACCACGGCTTCGACGCGGTCGTCGGCGTGAACACCGGTGGCACCGTCTGCGCGTTCGGGGTGAACGTCGGGGTCGGCTCCCGCGACACGCCGCTCGGATGCGGCACGATCCCGGGCCCGGATCCGGTGGGCGCCCTCGACTCCATCAGCCGCGCACCGGGCGGCGTGCGCATCACGGGCTGGGGTCTCGACCCCGACACCGCCGGGGCGGCGACCATCCTCGTCACCAAGGACGGCGCGCTCGGCGCCGCCATCCCGGCCGGGTCGCCCCGCGCCGACATCGGCGCGGCCTACCCGCCCTACGGCGCGAACCACGGCTTCGACGCGGTCGTCCCGGTCGGGGGCGGCGCGGTGTGCGTGTACGTCGTCAACGTCGGCCCCGGTTCCCCGGTGCGTCTCCTCGGCTGCCAGAACCTCGTCGGGCCCACGCCGCTGTCGGCGATCGAATCGGTCACCCGGGTGCCCGGTGGGGTCCGGGTCGTCGGTTGGGCGATCGACCCCGACTCGGCCGATCCGGTGCCGGTCCACCTCTACGCCGGCGGGGTGGGAGTGGCGATCCTCGCCGATCGGGTCCGGCCCAACTTCTCGCAGTACTTCCCGGGCTACGGGGACGCCCACGGCTTCGACGCCACGGTCGCGCTCCCGGGCGGGCGGACCTGCCTCTACGCGATCAACGTCGGGTTCGGCACGACGAACCCACTCATGGGCTGCACCGATCTGCTCGGGGCCGTACCGGTCGGAACGGTGGACGCGGCAGCACGGGTCCCCACCGGGGTGCGGCTGCGCGGGTGGGCGCTGGACGGTGACACCGCCGGCCCGGTCGACGTCCACATCTACGCCAACGGCCGGTACGTGGCCGCGACCACCGCCAACGTCGCCCGTCCGGACCTCGGGACCTTCTTCCCGGCCTGGGGCCCGAACCACGGTTACGAGGTCACCGTCCCGGTGACTGCCACCGGCCCGGTGCAGTACTGCGCGTACGCGATCAACGTCGGCTTCGGCGCGGTGAACCCGCTGCTCGGGTGCCGCACGGTGTCGGTCGGCACGCAACCGTTCGGCATCCTCGAGTCGATCACGCGGGTCTCCGGCGGGGTCCGCATCGCCGGCTGGGTCATCGACCCGGACAGCACCGATCCCGTGGCCCTCCACGTCTACGTCGACGGGGCGTTCCGCGCCGTCGTGACGTCCAACGTGTCCCGGCCGGACGTCGGGGCGATCTTCGCGGGGTACGGCGACCTCCACGGGGTGGACGCCACGGTCACGGCGACGGGCGGTCAGGTCTGCGTCTACGCGATCAACGTCGGCGGCGGGGTCAACCCGCTGCTCGCGTGCCGCACCGTCTGAGGCGGGGCGCGCCCCGCGGGTGCACGCTCAGACGATGAAGTACTTCGCCTCGGGGTGGGGGACGATGATCGCCGAGGTGCTCTGCTCCGGTTCGAGTTGGAACTCCTCGGTGAGTCGCACGCCGATGCTGTCGAGATCGAGCAGGTCCGCCAGCTTCGCCTGCTCCTCGAGGTCCGGGCAGGCCGGGTAGCCCCAGGAGTAGCGGGAACCGCGGTACTGCTGACGGAACAGCCCGGCGAGGCTCGGGCCGTCCTCGTCGACGAATCCCCACTCGGCCCGGATGCGCTTGTGCCACAGCTCGGCGAGGGCCTCGGTCATCTCGACCGACAGCCCGTGGCAGCGGAGGTAGTCGTTGTACCGGTCGGCGGCGAACAGCTCGCGCTCCCGGGCGGTCGCCTGGGCCCCCACGGTCACGACGTGGAACGCGGCGTAGTCGACCTCGTCGGAGTCGATCGGACGGAAGAAGTCGGCGATGCAGTGGAAGGGAGCCTTGCGCTGGCGCGGGAAGTTGAGGCGCAGGCGTTCGGTCGAGCGGGACTCGTCGGTCCACACGACGACGTCGCCGCCGTCGCTGTTCACGGGGAAGTAGCCCCAGGCGACGGCCGGGACCAGCCAGCCCTCGGCCTTCGCGGTCTCGAGCTCGGCCCGGAGCACCGGCCGGATGCGCTCCTTGAACTCCTCGTCGGTCTCGTGGTGCCCGTCGTGGGTCTCGGGCCGGAACTGCCACTGGTTCCGGAACAGCGCGGTCTCGTTGATGAACTGCGCGATCTCGTCGAGCGCGATGCCCTTCGCGAGCCGGGCCCCGAGGAACGGCGGTGCGAAGACCGGGACGTCCGTGGCGACCGCCGATCGCTCGGGGACATCGACGGTCTCGGCCTCCGCATCGACCTCGGACTTCCGGGCCACCCGGCGTTCGACGACGGCCCGTCCGAACTCGGGGTCGAGGTCGCCGTCACGCTTGCCCTGCATGAGGGTGTCCATGGTGCGCAGGCCCTCGAACGCGTCCTTGCCGTAGAAGACCCGACCCTCGTAGACGTCGCGCAGGTCGCTCTCGACGTAGGACCGGGTGAGCGCAGCACCGCCGAGCATCACGGGGAAGTCGGCGAGCCCGCGCTCGTTGAGCTCCTCGAGGTACTCGCGCATGATGATCGTCGACTTCACGAGCAGGCCGCTCATGCCGATGGCGTCGGCGCCGACCTCCTGCGCCTTCTCGATGAAGGCGCTGAGGGGCAGCTTGATGCCGATGTTGTGCACCTCGTACCCGTTGTTCGTGAGGATGATGTCGACGAGGTTCTTGCCGATGTCGTGGACGTCGCCCTTCACGGTGCCGAGCACGACGACGCCCTTGCCCCCCGCGTCGGCCTTCTCCATGTGCGGCTCGAGGTGGGCGACCGCCTGCTTCATCGTCTCGGCGCTCTGCAGCACGAAGGGCAACTGCATCTCCCCGGTGGCGAAGCGCTCCCCGACGATCTTCATGCCCTCGAGGAGCACGTCGTTGATGATCGACAGGGCCGGACGTCCCGCCGCGAGCGCCTCGTCGAGCTCGGCCTCGAGGCCGTCCCGCTCGCCGTCGATGATCCGGCGCTCGAGGCGCTCCTCGACCGGCCAACCCGATCGGTCCTCCTGCTCGACCGCGCCGGCCACGACGTTCTCGAAGAGCGCCATGAACTCGGTGAGTGGGTCGTAGTCGTCGGTGCGGCGGTCCCAGATCAGGTCGAGCGCGACCTCCTTGGCCCGGTCGTCGATGCGGTGCATCGGCATGATGCGGGCGGCGTGCACGATCGCCGCATCGAGGCCGGCCCTGCGGCACTCGTCGAGGAACACGCTGTTGAGCACGTGGCGGGCGGCGGGCTTGAGCCCGAAGGACACGTTCGAGAGTCCGAGCACGGTCGAGGCCCCGGGCAGCTCGGTCTTGATGCGGCGGATCGCCTCGATGGTCTCGATGGCGTCCCGACGGAGATCCTCGGTGCCGGCGCTGAGCGGGAACGTGAGTGGGTCGAAGAACAGGTCGGTGGGCGGGATGCCGTACCGATCGGTCGCGAGGTCGTAGATGCGCCGGCAGACCCGCATCTTCCACTCGACGTCGCGGGCCTGGCCCTCCTCGTCGATCGCGAGGCAGATGACGGCCGCGCCGTACTCGGCCGCGAGCCGGAACACCCGGTCGAGGCGGGTCCCCTCGTGCTCGCCCTCCTCGAGGTTGGCCGAGTTGAGGATGGCCTTGCCGCCGAAGAGCTGGAGCCCGGTCTCCATGACCTCGGGCTCGGTCGAGTCGAACACGAGGGGGAGCGCGGCCTGGGTCGCGAACCGACCCGCGATCTCGCGCATGTCCTCGACCCCGTCGCGTCCCACGTAGTCGACGCAGACGTCGAGCACGTGGGCACCCTCCCGCACCTGTTCCCGGGCCATGTTCACGCAGGTGTCCCAGTCCTGTTCGAGCATGGCCTCACGGAACTTCTTCGATCCGTTGGCGTTCGTGCGCTCGCCGATGGCGAGGTAGGCGACGTCCTGGTCGAACGGCACCTGGCTGTAGATGCTGGCGGCCGAGGGCTCGTGCACCGGGTGTCGCTCGACCGGGGCGCGCCCCCACACGCGGTCGACGACCGCCTGGATGTGCTCGGGCGTGGTGCCGCAGCACCCGCCGACGACGTTGACGCCGAACTCGGTGGTGAAGCGCTCGTGGGCGTCCGCGAGCTGCTCGGGGGTGAGGTCGTAGTGGGTGTGGCCGTCGACGACGCTCGGGAGCCCGGCGTTCGGCAGCACCGACAGGAAGGTGCGGGCGTGCTGGGAGAGGAACCGCAGGTGCTCGGTCATCTCGGCCGGGCCGGTCGCACAGTTCATGCCGATGACGTCGGGGCGCATCGCCTCGAGCGTCGTGAGCGCCGCGCCGATCTCGGAGCCGACGAGCATGCGTCCGGTCGTCTCCATCGTGACCTGCACCATGAGCGGGACCTCACGGCCCACCGCGGCCATCGCGCGCCGGCAGGCGATGAGCGCCGACTTCGCCTGCAGGAGGTCGTAGACCGTCTCGATGAGCAGGACGTCGGCGCCGCCGTCGAGCAGTCCCCGGGCCTGCACCTCGTAGTCGTCCCGCAGGGCCCGGAACGTGATCGCGCCGAGGGAGGGGAGTCGTGTGCCCGGGCCGATCGAGCCCACGACCCAGCGGGGGCGGTCGGGCGTCGAGTGTCCGGTCGCCACCTCCTTGGCGATGCGGGCCGCGGCCACGTTGAGGTCGTACGCGCGGTCCGCGATGTCGTACTCGTTGAGCACGAGACCGAATGCGCCGAAGGTCGCGGTCTCCACGGCGTCGCAGCCGGTCGAGAGGTAGGCGTCGTGGAGCGCCGCGATGAGGTCGGGCCGGGTCGCGACGAGGTTCTCGTTGCAGCCCTCGAGGTCGGTGCCGCCGAAGTCGTCGGGCCCGAGGTCGTGGGCCTGCATCCAGGTGCCGAATCCTCCGTCGAGGACGAGCACGCGGTCGCGCAGGGTTGCGAGGAAGTCGGCCATGGGTCCGGGAGTCTACGGGGTCGGGTGGGCCCCGGATCCCGTCGAAACCGGAGCGCGCATCGCCCGGAACCAAGGGTTGGTCGGGTCGTTCCGTACACTGCTCCCGTGAAGATCTACACGCGCAGCGGTGACGACGGTTCGACCGCACTCTTCTACGGCGGGCGCGTGCAGAAGCACTCGGCCGGCCCCACCTGCTACGGCGCCACCGACGAGGCGGTGTCCATGCTCGGCGTCGCCCGGGCCGAGATGGAACCGGGCGGCGAGGCCTTCGATCTCGTCATCCGCCTGCAGCGCGAACTGTTCGTGGTCGGAGCGGAACTGGCCACCGCCCCGGAGAACCGCTCGAAGCTCGTCGACGGCACGACCCGGGTGACCGCGGACATGGTGTCCGCGCTCGAGCCGATCATCGACGACCTCACGGCCCGGTTCGAGATGCCCCAGGAGTTCGTGCTCCCGGGGGAGAACCGGGTCTCGGCCGTGCTCGACGCGGCCCGCACGATCGTGCGCCGGGCCGAGCGCGACTGCACCGCGGCGACCGAGGTCGCGTGGCTGGAGCCGTCGAGTCAGGTCGTGCCGTACCTGAACCGGCTCGCCGATCTCGTGTGGACGATGGCGCGCTGGCAGGAGGGCGCGTACCGTCCGGCCCGCGCCGGCTCCGA
>JALRDW010000100.1 GCA_023262065.1 Acidimicrobiia bacterium
GTCCGGGTCCCGGTTCGCCGCCGTGCACGACACGATCACCCGGTCCCCGGGTGCGAGGTCGAGGTCGTCGAGCGTGAACGCCTCCTCGGCCCGACGGGTGAGGCCGGGCACGATCCCGGCGAAGCGGAGGATCTCGTCCACCGCGTTCGGCAGCAGGGTGGGGTCGGTGGCGAGACGGTCCCAATCCGTTGGGTGCTCGGCCAGCACCAGCACCGCGCTCGTGAGCTGGCGCCGGGTGGTCTCGGATCCGGCGAAGAGGAACCCCGTGATCATGGCGATCACGTCGTCCTCGGACAGGAGCTCGCCGTCGACCCTCGCGTCGAGCAGGCGGGTCAGCAGGTCGTCCCGGCGTGCCGCCCGACCGGCCCGGATGCGTTCGAGCCCGTAGGCGCGCATCTGCGCAGCTGCGGCCTCGACCGCAGCCACCTGCGCAGCGTCCATCTGCACGGCGAACGCGAGCGCGATGTCGGCGGCCCACGCGGTGATGCGCACGGCGTCCTCGGTGGGGAGGCCGAACAGCACGGCGAAGACCTCCGGGGGCAGCGGACCGGCGAACGCCTCGACGAACTCGATCTCCCCGCCGTCCGGAATGTCACCGGCGAGCCGCTCGGCGATGGCCCGGGCCACGGGACGGAGTCGTTCGACGTTCCGGGCCGTGAACGCGTCGAGCAGGATGAGCCGCATCCGGCGGTGGTCCTCGCCGTGGCGGCTGAACAGGGGTGCGATCTGCGCGACGGTGCCCGCGGAGAGGCCGGCGGCTGCCATGTCGTCGGTGAAGGACCGTGGCGACAGGCGACGGTCGGCGATCGTGTCGCGGGCCCGTGCCCACCCGAGGACGATGGGCGACGCGTCGCCGTGCTGGTCGAGACCGTGGGCCCACCAGTGTGCGGCGGCGAGTCGCCGCACCTCGGTGTCGGGATCGGCGAGGTACCGGATCGGATCGAGGTGGGCGGGACAGCCCGTGGTGCGGTCGTCGGCCATGGGGTGAGTCTCGCGTGGCGCGGCGATCCGGCGCGCCGGCCCGGCTTCGCTCCTCGGTGCGACCGGCGTGGCCGCAGGGGTCCGGGGATCGGCGCGGGCTGTGGCATCGTGGGCGACGTGCTGGTGATCGGTGTCGACGGTTGTCCCGACGGGTGGGTGGCGGTCCTGCTCGACGAGGACCGGGTGGACGTGGCCCACGTGCCCGCGGCCGCCGGCCTCGATGCCCTGGCGCCGGCCGGGACCGTCACCGCGATCGACATCCCCATGTGGTTCCCGGAGCGACCGCCGCGTCGCTCGGAGGTGGCGGCTCGGGCCCTCCTCGGTGCCGGCCGTGCGTCCTCCATCTTCCCGACGCCGGTCCGGGCGGCGGTCGACGCTCCCGACCACGCGACCGCCAACGCGGTGTCGAAGCGGCTGACCGGGCGTGGGGTGAGTGCGCAGGCCTACGCGCTCACGGCGAAGATCCGCGAGGTGGACGCGTGGCGCCACGGCACGGCCCTGGATGTGCGCGAGGTCCATCCGGAGACGTCGTTCGCGGTCCTGCTCGATGGCCCGGCCCGACACGCCAAGAAGACCTGGTCGGGCATCGGGGAGCGCCGTCGGGCGCTGACCTCGGTCGGCATCGACCTCACGCCGTTCGAGGGTGCCGCGCTCGGACGCGCCGCGGTCGACGACGTGGTCGATGCGGCGGCGGCGGCGTGGACGGCCCTGCGCATCGCTCGCGGTGAGGCGATCCGCCTGCCCGAGTCACCCGAGGACGGTGCTTCCGACTCGGGTGACGTGATCTGGGCCTGAGTCAGTAGCGGCGGGGCGGTGTCCAGTCCGCGCCGAGCAGCGTGTCGTACTCGGTCGGCGTGAAGTTCGCGCGTCCCCCGGCCGGGTAGTTCGTGAGTTCGCCGAACACGATGCGGTCGCTGGCGTCGTAGAGGTCGACCCGCACGAGGTCCGTGCCGCGGCCGAGTGCCTCGGCGATCCGGATCATCTCGTCGAGGTTGCTCGGCAGTTCCACCGGTTCCGGGGCGGGCTCGCACACGTACCGTACCGGGATGACCTCACCGTCGCGATCGAAGCAGGTGATGTAGGTCGTGGGCTCGCGGACCTCGTTGACGTGGAACCACGAGACGCGGCCGTGCATCACGTGGAACTTGACGTCACGCGCCGAGTGGCCGTCGCCCTCGAGGAACTCCTCGACCATGAGCCGGTGCGGGACGTGCTTGTAGGCCCATTCGGTCGACCCGAGCGCCCGCCAGTAGTCGTGGCGGAGCCACAGGTCGCACATGGCGTCGAACCGGTGACGGTCGAGGTGCTCGGGTCGGACCCACGCGATCCTGCCGGTCCAGCCCCGGTCCCGCGGGAGGTCGGGCAGCCGGAGGTCCGGGTCGGCGAGATCGTGGACGACGATGACCGCCCCACTGCCGTGCGTGGGCTTGACCACGAACCGCGACGGGAGGGCAGCGAGGTCGAGGTCCCGTGGATCCTCGGCGACGGCGAGGAGCTCGGAGAGGTGCTGCGGCCCGACGGTGCGCGCTACGACGTCGCGCACCGCGAGCTTGTCGGCGTAGGTCGTGAGGATCGGTCTGCGGTCCCATGCGAGCTTGTACTCGACCTTCTCGTTGAAGGTGCGTGGCGCATGGCGGGCGTACTTCAGCCGGTGGCGCGCGGTCCACAGCGCCGCCGCCACCCGCGAGGTCCGGATCCGGGCTCGCGCCGGTCGGCTCGTGTCGATGACGCGTCGGGGAGTGACGCGACGGGTCGCCCGCGCCGCACGGCTCATCGGGGTCACCTCGGACCCCTCGTCACCGGCGTGGCTCGCGTGCGGCCCGACGATGGTCATGCGGTGCGGCTCCGGTACCTCCGTGCGGGCCGCCACGGCTCGCCCATGATCGTGTCGTACTCGGGCGGGTCGAAGGAGGCCCGTCCGGCGCTCGGGTAGTTGGTCAACTCCCCGAAGATGATCCGCCCATCGGCGTCGTAGAGGTCGACCCGTACGAGGTCGGTGTCGGCGCCGAGCGCCTCGGCGATGCCGATCATCTCGTCGAGGTTCGCCGGCAGTGCGGGGGTCTCGGCCGGGCGGGGGTTCGAGTACTCGAACGGCAGCGGGGTGCCGTCCCGGTCGAAGTGTGCGGTGGTCTCGCCGTCGCCTCGGTGCTGGTTCACCCGGAACCAGGTGACCCGCCCGTGGACCACCATGAACTTGAAGTCCCGTGCGATGGACCCGTCCTCCTCGAGGAACTCCTCGACGACGAGCCGCCGCGGGATGCCCCGGTAGGCCCACTCGGTCGATCCGAGGGCCCGCCAGTAGTCGTGGCGGAGCCAGTGGTCGCACATGGCGTCGAACCGGTGACGGTCGAGGTGCTCGGGCCGGACCCATGCGGTCGCCCCGGTCCAGCCGCGGTCGCGGGGGAGCACGGGGAGTCGGTGGGCGGGGTCGGCGAGGTCGTGCACGATGATCACCGCCCCGCTCGCGTGGGAGGGCTTGACCACGTAGCGGGTCGGCAGGCCGGTGAGGTCGAGGTCACGGGGGTCGTCGACGACCGCGTACTGGGTCGCCAGCAGGTGGGGTCCGACGACGCGGGCCACGTGGTCGCGGGCGGCGACCTTGTCGGCGAACACGCGCAGCATCGGGTTGCGGTCCCACGCCATCTTGTACACGACCTTCTCGTTGAAGGTCCGCGGGGTCCGCACCGCCCACTTCGCCCGGGTGCGTGCCGTCCACCATGCGGCGGCCGGAGTCGACGATCGCACCGCGGCCCGCACCGGACGGGATGCCGCGATCAGCCGCTCCGGGGTCATCCGACGCACGAGGCGTGCGGTCGGACCCATCGGCGTCTCGGCGTCCCGGGGGACGTGGGTCGGCGGCTCGTGCCGCGGGCCGACGATCATCGTCGCCGCCGCCCCGGGGCGCCCGGGCCTGAGGAGCGGGGGCCCCCGTGCTGTGCGTGGTGCGTGGTCATGCCGCGTTCCGCCCGGATCGGCGGGTGTCGGATCACCCGCGCGGAGCCGAGATGGTAGCGGCGCCGCACGAGTGCCGTCCCGTGACGGGTGGCGCGGGTGCGGGAGTGGGAGACTGATCGGACCATGCCTCGGAACGTCCCTCGGATCCTCACCGCGCTGCTGGCCGGTGGTACCGCCCTGGCGGTCTGCCTGCTCGCGCTGCCGCCGGCGGTCGGTGTCCTCGCCGGCGGGGCCAAGTACGAGGGTGTGGTCGGCGACGACCTCGCTGCCCTCAGCGAGTGGACGGTCGTCTACGACAACCGTGGACGGGTGATCGGGGAGCTCGGGCTCGAGGACCGGGCATCGGTCCGGCTCTCGGATGTGTCGCCGGCGCTCATCGCCGCCGTCCTCAACACCGAGGACCGCAACTTCTACGAGAACGCAGGGGTCGACGTGCAGGCGGTCGCCCGCGCGTTCTTCCGCAACGTGGATGCGGGCGAGGTGGCCCAGGGTGGTTCGACCATCACCCAGCAGCTCGTCAAGAACCGACTCTTCTCCTCGCCGCAGCGCACGCTGGCCCGCAAGGTCCGGGAGGCCGCCCTCGCACTGCGGCTCGATGCCGAGTGGCCGAAGAACCGAATCCTCGAGGAGTACCTCAACACCGTGTACTTCGGGCAGGGGTCCTACGGGGTGCGTGCGGCGGCTGAGCGGTTCTTCCAGACCCAGCCCGCACGTCTCGACGTCGCGCAGTCGGCCCTGCTCGCCGGACTCATCCGCAATCCGGAGGGCGACAACCCGTTCACGGATCCAGACGCCGCTCGCACCCGCCGCGCCGAGGTGCTGCGCAGCATGCGCGAGCGCGGGCTCATCACCACGGTGGAGGAGCAGTACGCCAACGCCGTGCCGCTCCCCACGACGAAGCCCGCCGCCGACCTGCGGCCGAAGAACTACTACGTGGACGAGGTCCAGCGACGACTCCTCGAGGACCCCCGGCTCGCGGCGACCCGGCGGGAGCGGTACAACCTCGTGTTCCGGGGCGGCCTCAAGGTCACCACCGCCTACGACCAGCGCATGCAGGACGAGGCCCAGGCCGCGGTCGACGACACCCTGCCGACGACCCGGTTCACCGCGGCGATGGCGGTGATGGTGCCGACCACCGGTGAGGTGAAGGCGCTCGTCGCCGGACCGGGTTTCGAGCGCTCGCAGTTCAACCTCGCCACCCAGGGTGCCCGCCAGCCCGGATCCACCTACAAGGTCATCACGCTCGCCGCCGCCCTCGAGGACGGCTACTCGGCGCGCGACACGATCAGCGGGGCGTCGCCGTGCACGGTGCGGATCGACGGGTACGAGCCGTGGACGACCCGCAACGCCGAGGGCGGGGGAGGGACCTACTCATTGCGCAGCGCGACCGAGGGGTCCGTCAACTGCGCCTACGCGCGCCTCATCGGTGCGGTGGGTCCCGCCCGGGTCGCCGAGATGGCGCGGCGCATGGGGATCAACCGCGAGGTCCCGGCGTACCCGTCGATCACCCTCGGCACGGTGGGGGCGAGTCCGCTCGAGATGGCGACCGTCTACAGCACGCTCGCCGCCGAGGGCGTGCGGCACGATCCGGTGTTCGTCACGAAGGTGCTCGACCGTAACGGCGAGGTGATCTTCGACGAGGTGCCCCGGGGCCGCCGGGTGCTCGACCCCGAGGTGGCCCGCACCGAGACCGACATCCTCACCGGGGTGATCCGCGGTGGGACCGGAACCCGGGCCGACATCGGTCGGCCCGCCGCGGGGAAGACGGGGACGACCGACGACAAGACGAACGCCTGGTTCGTCGGGTACACGCCCCAACTCGTCGCCGCGGTCTGGATGGGGGATCCGGCCGCCTACACGCCGATGACGAACGTCGGCCGGTTCGGCGACGTGTTCGGCGGCACCTACCCGGCGCTGATCTGGAAGCAGTTCATGACCGCGGCGCTGCGCGGTCAGCCGATCCGGAAGTTCACCCCGCCGGATCCGACGCGGTGGCCGAAGCCGGCGACGATCACCGAGAAGGGTCGGGGCGTGCCCTGGTCCTCGGTGACGGGCGCCACGGGGGTGAGCGGAGCGACGGGGCCGAGTGGGCCGAGCGGTCCGAGCGGTCCGACCGGCGAGACCCCGGTGACATCCACGACGACGCTCCCCGAGGTGACGACCACCACCTCGGAACCACCGCCGACGACCACGACCGCCGCGCGCACGACCGGACCGCGCTGAGCCCTCCGGTTCCGGCCGACCCGCTTCGTTAGGCTCGACGGCGTGACCGACCTCGAGCTCCTCCTCATCGTCCAGGAGCACGATCTCGCGCTCGATCGGCTGCGCCACCGACACGCGAACCTCCCGGCCCGGGCCGACCTCGCGGCGGCCGAGGCTGCGCTCGTAGCCCTTGCGCCGGGTCTCGCTGAGGTGCGGGCGCGCCGGGACGAGGTGGCGCGGGACGCGAAGCGCCTCGACGACGAGGTGGCGGCGGTTCGGGAGCGCGCGGCGGACGCCGATCGCACGCTCTACTCCGGTTCGGTCACCGCCGTGAAGGAACTGCAGGCGCTCCAGACCGACGTCGAGCACCTCCGGGCCCGCCAGCGTGAACTCGAGGACCGGGAACTCGAACTGATGGAGGCACTCGAGGACCTCGAGGCCGAGGTCGCCGCGGCCGAGGCGGCGAGTGCGCTCGAGGCGGACCGGGCGGCGTCGGCCGCGCGGGCGCTGGCCGCGGCCGAGGCCGAGGTCGAGGGTGAGATCGAGACGGAGACCGCGGCGCGCACTGCCTCCACCGTGGGGATCCCGCCGTCGTTGCTCGACACCTACGAACGCATCCGCGCGATGTCGAACGGCGTCGGGGTCGCCCGACTCGTCGGCGACACCTGTCAGGGATGTCGGCTGTCCATCCCGGCCACCGAGATCGACGCGATCCGGCGCGGCGTCGCCGGCGAGGCCCGCTGCGACAACTGCGGCGCGATCCTCGTCCCATGATCCACGAAGCGGGGGCACGCCACGTGCCGACGGTGGCGGTCTTCTGCGACGGCGGGTCGCGGGGGAATCCGGGGCCCGCCGCGATCGGAGCGGTGGTCCTCGACGTCGGGGTCGAACCGCCGGTCGTCCTCGCCTCGGTGAGCGAGACGATCGGGGTGGCCACGAACAACGTGGCCGAGTACCGCGCCCTCATCGCCGGACTCGAGGCTGCGCTCGCGTTCACGCCGACCACGGTGCTCGTCCGCGCCGACTCCGAACTGCTCATCCGGCAGCTCGAGGGTCGCTACCGGGTGAAGAACGCGGGCCTCCAGCCGCTGCACCGCGAGGCCGCCGCACTGCTCGCCCGCTTCGAGGCTCACGACCTCCAGCACGTGCGGCGGGAGTTCAACGTCGATGCCGATGCGCTCGTGAACGCGGCCCTCGACGCGGCGGGGTGATCGAGGTGCTCATCTGGTACATCGGTGCGTCCATCGTGGCGGTCCTCGTGGTGTTCGACTCGAGCGGACTCGACCACCGGCTCATCGCGCTCGGTGCGCTCGCCCCGCTCCTCCTCGACCTGCCGGTCGGGCACATGGCCTACGGCCACACCCTCGTGCTCGGGGTCCTGCTGCTCGGCGTCACCATGGTCGGCACGATCGGGCGGTCCCGGCTCCTGCGCCGACGCCTGCTGTGCCTTCCGATCGGCGTGCTCGCCGGGTTGCTGCTCTCCGGTGCGTTCCTCCACGACGAGGTCTTCCTCTGGCCGTTCATCGGCGACGGCTTCGGGTCGGTGTCCCTGTGGCCGCCGCTCACCGTGGGCGTGCTCGCCGAGGGGATCGGGATCGCATGCTGCGGTTGGATCTGGTCGCGCTGCGGACTCGCGGACCGGGGACGGCGATCGGTGTTCCTGCGGACGGGTCGGCTCACCGATCCGGTGGCGCGGTGATCCTCCTCGCCCGGCACGGGCAGACCGAGGCGAACCGCGACGGCCTGCTCGTCGGGCGCATCGATCCGCCGCTCACCGCGCTCGGGGTCGAGCAGGCCGACCGACTCGGCGCTGCGCTGGCGTCGTCGGGCGCGGTCCGGGTCGTGGCGAGTCCGTTGGCCCGGACGCGGGCCACCGCCGTCGCCATCGCGGGTCCGCTCGGCCTCGAGGTCGAGGTCGACGACCGTCTCGTGGAGATGGATTACGGCGCGTGGGACGGCATGCCCCTCGCCGAGATCCCGATCGAGACCTGGCGGTCGTGGCGCACGGACCCCGACTTCCGACCGCCGGAGGGCGAGAGTCTGCGCGACGTGTCCCGGCGGGTGGGGGCGGCGATGGGGGAGTGGCTCACCACCGACGAGGTGGTGATCGCGGTCACCCACGTGTCCCCGATCAAGGCCGCGCTCACCTGGGCCCTCGGTGCGCCCGAGACCATGGCCTGGCGGATGTTCGTGGAGGTCGCCTCGGTCTCCCGGATCGGACTGCGGCAGGGCGCGCCCTGCATGCTCGGGTTCAACGACACCGCGCACCTCGCCTGATCGGAGCAGGGCGCAGGACGGATCAGGTGGTGGTGACCGGGATGGTCGTGCGCGCCGGCTTGGCCGGCAGCGCGTGCGAACCGGTCGCGTCGACGACGAACCGTCCCTCGCCGGGCCCCTCGGCGACCGGCATCCCGAGCGCCTCGAGGAGGGCGTGGTCGGCCTCCGGCGAGCGGCCGGTCGTCGTGAGGTAGTTCCCGACGATGAGGGCGTTGGCCCCGGCGAGCAGCCCCATGCCCTGCAGCTCGCCGAGCACACGCTCGCGTCCGCCGGCCAGCCGCAGCCACGCGCTCGGGAGGATGAGGCGGAACAGCGCGATCGCCTGCAGCGCCTCGCGGGCCGACATCGTCTCGTGGTCGGCGAGGGGCGTGCCGGGGCGGGGATCGAGCAGGTTGATCGGAACCTCGCACGGACCGAGCTCCGCGAGTTCGAACGCGAAGTCGATGCGCTGCTCGAGCGTCTCACCCATGCCGAGGATCCCGCCGCAGCACAGCTCCATCCCGGCGTCGATCGCCAGGCGCGCCGTCTCGACCCGGTCGTCGTAGGTGTGGGTCGTGCACAGTTCGGGGAACCGGGCTCGGGGCGCTTCGAGGTTGTGGTTGTAGCGACGCACGCCGGCGTCGGCGAGGCGCTGCGCCTGAGCGGGGGTGAGGAGGCCGAGGGAGCAGGCGACCTCGAGGCCGGTCTGCTCGTGCACGGCGTCGACGGCCTCGATGACCTTGTCGAGGAGTCGCTCCGACGGGCCGCGGACGGCGACGACGATGCAGAACTGGGTGGCGCCGGCGGCCCGGGTGGCGTGCGCGGCGGCGAGGACCTCCTCGAGGTCGAGGAAGGCGTAGACGTCCACGCCCGTGTCGAACTTCACCGACTGGGAGCAGAACGCGCAGTCCTCGGGGCAGGCCCCCGACTTCGCGTTGATGAGGCTCTCGAGCTCGACCGAGTCCCCGCAGTACTCGAGGCGGACGCGGTGGGCGAGGGCGACGAGGTCGGGGAGGAGGTCGAGCGGCTCCTGAGCCACGGCGACGGCCTCGGCCCGGGTGAGCGGGCGGCGCTCGACGAGGAGGGCCCGTTCGGCGGTGGCGAGGGCATCGGACGGCATGGATCCTCCACGGTGGGCGTGGTCGGCGGGCGGGCGGGCGGGCTGAGGATAGCGACCGGAAGCGCCCCGGGCGGGCGCTGGAACGGGGCCCGGGACGGGTCCGCGATGAATTCCCGCACCGAGCCCTGCGGATGGGGCATGATGAAACGCAGCCGCACCAGTCGTCGGGGCAGGAGAGCGATCCGCGGTGCTCGAGTCCACTCGCGTCCCGCCGGGGCGCGGCAGCCGGGGAGCGGCGATGATGGAACCGACGACGAGGCCGGAGCGACTCATGACGCCCGGCGAGGTGGCCACGCTGTTCCGGGTGCACGTGTCGACGGTGGCCCGATGGGCGACCGAGGGGCGACTCCGGGCGATCGTCACGCCGGGAGGGCACCGGCGGTACCGGCGTGAGGACGTCGAGGAACTCTACGGGCGGTCCGGTGGCACCGAGTAGCGGGAGCTCGCATTCCTCGCGATCCACGCGACGACGGCGTAACCTGCGGCCCATGCCCTCCCCCTCGAAGTCCGGTGCGAGCCGCGCCCAGCAGCGCCTGCGGGTCGCCGCGGTCCTCGTGGTCGGCATCGGCCTGATGGCCGGAGCCTTCCTCGGCGTCTTCGTCGGGGCGCTCTCGATCACGATCCCGACGGGGGTCGATCAGTCCTACCGCACGGTCAACATGACCCTGCAGCCCGTGAAACTCGCCGCCGGCCAGGCCCGGGCCTTCAACTGGCTGGTGTTCCTGCTCGTGTTCGGTCCGTCGCTCATCTCGAGCGCGATCCTGTTCTCCGGGGCCGAGGTCTGCGGAGCCGTGGCGCGGCGGACCCGGACCCGCACCTCGTCCGGTGCGCCGGGCGGTGGGGACACGATCACGCTCGGCGACTGACGACCGGCGCGACCGTCGGTCGCGCCGTCGGTCGCGCCAGGATCGGACGCACGCGGTGACGACCACCATCATCTTCGGCTTCGTGCTCGGCGTTCCGGCCGGACTCCTCGCGATCGTCGACATGTGGCGCTTCCCGCGCCGGGCGTACCGGATCTCCGGTCACCACAAACGCCGGTGGATCGGCTGGGCGATCGTGCTGACCCTCAGTGGGTGGGGGGGCCTCGTCATCGGCGCGTTCTGGCTCCTCAGCAACGCCCGGAACGACGTCGTGGACGTCACGGAACGTCAGCAACGGGTCTGACGGCCCCTTTCGTCCGGACCGCCCCGAGCCCTACAGTCGGGCCCCGCATCGGTCCGGGGGGACGCGTCGGTGGTGGTCGAGGGTTCGGAGCAGGGGAGCATGTCGGCGTACCGGCCCGCGCTCGATGGTCTCCGGGCGGTCGCGGTGGGCGCCGTCGTCGCCTACCACCTCGACGGACGAGGACTGCGTGGCGGCTTCCTCGGGGTCGACACGTTCTTCGTGCTGAGCGGATTCCTCATCACGACCCTGCTGCTCCTCGAGCTCGAGCGGTCCCGACGCATCGCACTCGTCGCGTTCTGGGGTCGTCGACTCCGTCGCCTCCTCCCCGCGCTGCTCGGCGTGGTCGCTGCGGTCGCCGTCCACGCGTGGTTCGTCGCGCCGCCCACGGAGCGGGCGGCCGTCCGCGGCGATGCGCTCGCCGGACTCGCCTACGTCGCCAACTGGCGGTTCGTGGCCTCGGGGCAGTCCTACTTCGACCTGTTCAGCGCTCCGTCGCCGCTGCGCCACCTCTGGTCGCTGGCCATCGAGGAGCAGTTCTACCTGGTGTGGCCCCTCGTCGTGGTCGCGGTCGCCGCGTTCGGCGGGGGCATGCGCCGCACCCGGCTGGCGGTGGGTGTGATCGCCGGGGTCGGCGCCGCGGCGTCGATCTGGGCGATGGCCCGGCTCTACGACGGTGCCGATCCGTCACGCGCGTACTACGGCACCGACGCCCGGGTGCACACGATCCTCATCGGCTGTGTCCTGGCGGTCGTCGTCGTGCACTGGAAGCCACGTGGGCGGGTGCGCGCCGTCCTCGTCCAGGGGGCCGGGGTGCTCGCGCTCATCGGTGTCCTCGTCGCGTACGCGACCGTCTCCGATCGGGGGACCTGGCTCTACCACGGCGGCTCGGTCGCGTTCGCGGTCGCCGTCGCCGCGGTCGTGCTCGCCGCCGTGCAGGACACCGGGCCGATCGTTCGGGTCCTGGGCGTGGCCCCGGCGCGGGCGCTCGGACGCATCTCGTACGGCGTGTACCTCTGGCACTGGCCGGTCATCGTCTGGCTGACGCCCGGCACCACCGACCTCGACGGGGCCGCGCTGGCCGGCCTCCGCCTCGCGGTCACCCTCGTCGCCGCCATCACCTCCTACCACCTGCTCGAGATGCCGGTCCGGGCCGGTGCGCTCCGCGGGTGGCGCGTCGCCGTGGCGACGCCGGCGGTCGTCGGCGCGGTCGTGGGAGCGATCGTGCTCGGTACGTCGGGCGCGACCGTGCGACCGAACTACCTCGGCGGCGGGGGACCGTTGTCGTTCGCGATGCCGTGTCCCGAGCCCTCGGCGCCGGAGCGTGCGGCGGCCACGGCGGCGGCGTCGTCCGTCCCGGTCCGCCACGGAGGGGCGCCGCAGCGGGTGCTCGTGCTCGGGGACTCGGTGGCCTGCAGCCTGCGTGTCGGTCTCGAGGCGACCCGGCCGACGTCGGTGCGGCTCGTCGACGGCAGCGTGATCGGGTGCGGCATCGTCGCCGGGCGGGTCCGGAGCGAGTCGATGCGGGTGCCGCGCCACCAGCGCCGGTGCGACCGGTACGCCGCAGCATCGCTGCGATCCGGGGTCCGGGCCCTCGGGGGCGAACCGGACGCGGTGGTGCTGCTCAGCACGTGGGAACGGTTCGACCTCGTCGTCGGTGGCCGGACCCTCCGAGCCGGGACGAAGGAATGGGAGTCCGAACTGACGCAGCGGCTCGACCGCCGGGTCGACTCCTTCGGGCAGCTCGGCGCCCGCGTGTTCCTGGCGCTGCCCGCGCCATCGACGGCGGGGAACTTCGGCGGGCGGATCGTGCGCAGCGACCACGCGCTCGATCAGGCGATGCTCCGTCTCGGTGATTTCCTGACCCGGTACGCCCAGCGACGATCCGGCACGGTGTCGACGCTCGACCTCTCGGCACTCGTCTGTCCGGGCGGGCCGCCGTGTCGGCCGGTCGTGGACGGGCGACGTCTCCGACCGGCGGACGGCACGCACTTCGACCCCGCGGGTGCGGTCCGCGTCGCGTCCTGGGTCTGGGAACGCGTCGGGCGTGGCATCGAGCCGGTGGGTGAGCGCGCCGGCCGCTGAGTGGCGGGTGGGTCGGCGCCCTCAGAGGGCGCGCAGGCGCGGCTGTGACGGATGCCGGAGCCGGCTCGCCTCGACCTCGGTGCGTTCGACGCGTGCCGCCTTGGGTGCATCGACCCCGAGGCACACGTTCGCGCCGTCGAGGACCGTGATGCGCACCTCGGTGCCGTCGGGCATCGTGATGACGACCCCCTCGCCGTCGTCCCGGGTGATCATGTGCATGGTTCCCTCCCCGTCCACCGTGGGCCCTCCGCCCCAGGTGACGCCTCTGTCGGCATCCAACGGCCGGGACTTGAGCGCGGTTCCCGGGCCCTTCGGCCCAGGGGCGGGGGATCTCAGGCGGCGCGGCGGTGCGGCTCGGGGTCGGCGCACTCGTCCGAGGGGGTCGGCGGCCCGGTGGGTGCCGGCGACGCCGCGAGTTCCTGCCACGAGGCGATCGCACGGCACGCGATGCGTGCGGCGAGGTCGAGGATGCCGGTCGTCTGGTCCATGCCCCCTCCATCGGCGTTCGGAGGGTCCGACCTGAGGCCGGACCGCCGAGGATCCCTCGGGCCCGCGTCGGGCGGGCCCGCACGTTTCGTGTGGTCCCGAAGCGGTGGAGGCCCGATCGCTCGCGGTACGCAGCGGTAACTACGCGCCGTGGGTGGTATTCGATGGAGATTCGGTGAATCGCGTGCGCGCGTCCGTTCCCGGGTGTGAGATGCAGGTGCACCGGAGGTCGCGGTGACCTCCGGGCACAGGGGGGAGCGAGCATGCGGAGTGCGAAGCGACAGTCCAGGAACGCAGTGCGGGGGACGCGGGACGACGGTGAGCCCTCGGATATCGGGGCGGCGTCGGAGCGACCGCTGCACCCGTCCATGCCGGCCTTCGCGGCGGCGACGATCGATGCGGCATCCATCGCCGCGATGGTCGAGGTGATGCACGAGCGAGCGCAGGCCGCAACGCCGGTCGACCTGCTCGAGGTCCAGCTCATCACGGCGGCCGAGCAGCTGCGGGTGGCGAGGGATCGTCTGGTCCGCTCCCGGCGTCGGGTCGCCGAGCTCGAGCGGGCGGTCGGACAACTCGATGCCTTCCTGCAGGTGGTGCGAAGCCGGAGTGCGATCTCGGCCTGATCGCGGACGTCCGGTACCGTGACGCGGTGGAGTCCGAGGAGCGTCGACCGCTCGTGCTGCCGTCCGAGGGCGCCCAGGCGCTCCTCACGATCATCGGCATCGTCGACGACCAGTGCGTCCCCGTCGATCGGGCTCGCCGGGACCGGCTCGAGCGTGCGTTGCTCGAGGTGCTCCCGGGCGAGCCCGTCGACCTCTCGATCGCCGACGCCGCGTTCCTCATGGACGGCATGGACCTCACCGAGGCGCTGAGCATCGGGCTGCCGTGGTTCGAGCAGGTCGTGATGACGGCAGCGTTCGTGCGCGATGCGCTCCACGAACCGTGGACCGACGCCGAGTGGCTCGCGTACCGCGACGCCACGAACGTCCGCCGCACCTGACGCCGGCGCGCACCGAGCGCGGGCACCTCCGCGTCACGGCGAGGCTGTGCGCGTGTGCTGCTCTGCGGCAGCGGGTGCATCGAGGCCGACGACCCCGTCGAGGATCGCAGTCCCGAGGGCGACGCCGGCCCGTTC
>JALRDW010000237.1 GCA_023262065.1 Acidimicrobiia bacterium
ACCCAGGGTCCGGGTACGCAGTTCGCCACGATCAGCGGCACCTGCGACGCCTCGACGGCCAGCGGCAACGCGGTCACCTGGGCCGACCAGTGGTAGGAGGCCCGCAGCGGGCATGACCCGCTCGGAGTGGAGGTGAGGCCCCGGGTTCCCCCACCCGGGGCCTCACCGCGTCCCGGCCCGGATCTCCGGCCCCGGCGGCCACACACCGCCGATGGCCCGGGCGGGTCGGAGCTCGACCGCCGGCCTCCCGGCCCGGGTCCCGGCCCCGCGGTGGGTCCGTGCGGGGGCGAGCGGATTTCTCGCGCAACGTCCTCAAGTTCCGCGGGGCACCGGCCGATACCTCTGCCACGGTGCGGGGCGGAGCTTCGAACCGGGTTCACATCACTGACATCGACCGGTTCGCCGGCCAGCCATCGAAAGGGAACTCCCATGGACAAGATCCTCCGGAGCATCAGGGCCAAGCGGGCCGACGAGCAGGGTTTCACGCTCATCGAGCTCATGGTCGTGGTGCTCATCATCGCGATCCTGATCGCCATCGCCATCCCGACCTTCCTGGGTGCCCGTCAGCGGGCCCAGGACCGGGCGGCGCAGTCGAGCCTCCGCAACGCGCTGGCTTCGGCGAAGACGCTCTACACCGACAACCAGGACTACACCTCGGCCACCGTCGCGGCGATGGCCGACGCGGAGCCGAGCCTCACGTTCGTCGCCGACACCACGGCGTCGACCTCGGCCAAGGAGGTCAGCATCGCGACCCCGGCGTCGAACCTGGTCGTGATGGTGTCCGAGTCGGCGTCGGGCAAGTGCTTCGCCCTGCGTGACAACACCCAGGGTCCGGGTACGCAGTTCGCCACGATCAGCGGCACCTGCGACGCCTCGACGGCCAGCGGCAACGCGGTCACCTGGGCCGACCAGTGGTAGGAGTCATCCGGTAGGTGACGGACGGGCCCGGGGCGGAGACGCCCCGGGCCCTTCGTCGCTCCGGGGGATGCACGATGGACCTCCGCACCCCGCACCCCGCCCCGTCCCGCCGAGACGTCGGCTTCTCGATGATCGAGCTCGTCGTGGTGCTCACGATCCTGGCGATCCTCATCGCTGCGGCCGTGCCCAGTCTCCTCGGGGCCACGCGTCCGGCCGCCGACCGTCGTGCGGAGACGATCCTGCACACGGCGTTGCTCGCCGGACGGGCCGCCGCCGGGGACCGCGCCACCTACGTCGGGGTGCGTCCCGACGATCTCGCGGCGGGGGAGTACTCGATCCGCTTCCTCGCCGCCGAGGCCGACGCCGCCGCGGTCCGCAACGAGGTCTCGGTGCGCACGGGTCGGCTCGGCACCGCCGACTACCTCCTCGTCGCCTCGCGGTCGGCCTCGGGCCGCTGCTTCGCCCTCCTCGATCGCAGTGATGCCCCCACGGCGTCGCGTGCCGTCGACGACGCACCGACCTGTCGGGCGGCGGATCTGGACCCGTCGGGACCCTGGTCGTCCGATCGGTGATCGTCCCCGGCGGTCCGCGGGCCTAGCCTCAGCGCCGTGACGGGCCTCATCGTCGTCGCGAGCGCGCTCCTCGGGCTCGCCGTCGGCTCCTTCCTCAACGTGGTGATCTGGCGCGTGCCCCGGCACGAGTCGGTCGTGTCGCCGCCCTCCCACTGCCCGGGCTGCGACGCTGAGATCGCACCCCGCGACAACATCCCGGTGCTCTCCTGGCTGATCCTGCGCGGTCGGTGCCGTCGGTGCGGCGTGCACATCAGCGCTCGATACCCGCTGGTCGAGGCGGGGACGGGAGCCCTCTGGGCGATGCTCGCGTTGCGGTTCGACGACACCTGGGCGCTGCCCGCGTACCTCGTGCTCGCCGCCGGACTCGTCGCCCTGTCGCTCATCGACCTCGACACGTTCCTGCTCCCCAACCGGATCGTGTACCCGCTCACGGTCGTGGTCGTCGCACTGTTCGGCGTCGCTGCGATCGTGGGCGACGACTCCGCGGCGTTCGTGCGCGCCCTCATCGGTGGAGGCGCGACGTTCGCCGTGTTCCTGGGCCTCCACCTCGTGTCGCCGCGGGGTATGGGCTTCGGGGACGTCAAGTTGTCGTTCGTGCTCGGCGTGGCGCTCGGGTGGGTGTCGGGACCGACCGTGTTCCTCGGGATGTTCCTCGCGTTCCTCCTCGGCTCGGTGGTCGGCATCCTGCTCATCGTCACCAAGGTGCGATCGCGTCGGGACCACGTCCCGTTCGGCCCCTTCCTCGCCGCCGGCACGATGCTCGCCCTGCTGCTCGGGGATCCCCTCCTGGCTGCGGTCGGCCGCTGACCCCGAGCTGCTGACCTCCCCGGCCCGGTCGGGCCGCAGGGCCCAGGCCCGGCCCGTCCCGGAGGCATCCCGGGCCGGATCCTCGGCCCGGGTGGCCCCCACAACGCTCCGTTCGGCCCGTTCAGGCGCCGGCCGCCGATGCCGATGGTGTCCCCTGAACGGCACAGTTGCGGCTTGTAGTTACTGAGCTCTACTGTTGCGAAAGTCAAGGAGCGGTAACTGTCGTGGCCATTGTGGATGAAATCGAACTGCTGACTCCCCGTGAGGTCGCCGAGACCATGCGGGTGTCCACGATGACTGTGTACCGGCTCGTGAAGTCCGGCGAACTCCCGGCGATCCGGGTCGGCAAGCACCTGCGCATCCGGTCGGCGGACCTCGCCGCCTACCTCGAGGCCCGCCTCGTGGCGACCCCGGACGAGGAGGACGGCCCGTGGCCCGCCGCGTGATCGGCCTCGACGTCGGGACCCACGCCGTGCGCGTGGCCGAGGTCGAGCTCGAGGATCCTCCCCGCGTCACCGCCTTCGGCCAGGTCGCGCTGCCCTACGACGCCATGCGCGAGGGCGAGATCGTGGACGCCACGGCGGTGACCAAGGCGGTCCAACGGCTGTGGACCGAGCTCGGACTCGGGAAGGGTGAGGTCCGGCTCGGCATCGCCAGTCCGCGGGTGATCGTGCGCACCGTCGAGGTCCCCGTGATGGCCGACGCCGACCTCGAGGGCGCCCTGCGCTTCCAGGCCGGTGACCTGCTGCCGATCCCGCTCGAGGAGGCCGCGTTCGACTTCCAGGTGCTCGAGTCGGTCGCCGCCGCGCCCGGTGCGACCGGTGAGGACGGCGAGGCCGCCGAACCGATGCAGCGGGTGCTCATCGCCGCCGCGCCGCGGATCACCGTCGAGGCACTCGCGGATGCGGTGCGCGCCGCAGGGGTCCGTCCGGTCGCCGTCGACCTCGTCCCCCTCGCCCTCGTGCGCTCGCTCGGCCGACGCGTCGGCACGAACGGACCCGCTGCCGAGGCGCTGGTCTCGGTGGGTTCCGGCACGACGGTCATCGTGGTCCAGGAGTCCGGGTTGCCGCGCTTCGTGCGCATCGTCGGTGGCGGTGGCCGTGCGATCACCAGTGCCATCGAATCCGCCCTCGAGGTGGACACCGACGCGGCCGAGTCGCTCAAGCGCGATCCGGCCGCCGACCCGAGCACCGCCGCGGCGATCGACGCCGCGATCGCCGGACCCCTGCGGGCCATCGTGGAGGCCGTCCGTGGGTCGGTCGACTTCTACCGGGGTCAGCCCGACTCGCTCCCCGTGGTGCGGATCACCCTCACCGGTGGTGCATCGCTGCAGGCGGGCTTGGCCGAGGCCATCGGTGAGGCGGTGGACCTCCCGTGCGTCGCGGCCCAGCCCCGCTCGCTCATCACGCTCGGGGACATCGGGTTCGGTGCCGACGAGATCCCCCAGCTCGACCCGTACCTCGCGGTGCCGGTCGGTCTGGCGCTCGCCGGTCTCGCGCCCGGTCGGCGGATCAACCTGCTCGGCGCGCAGGGCACGACGATCGATCGCCGAACGCTCACGACGATCGGAGCCGCGGTCGGCGGCGGGCTCCTCGTGGTGCTCGGCCTGCTCACCCTGCTCGCGAACAACCAGCTCTCCGACGCCCGCTCGGCCCGGGATGAGGCCCAGGCCCGCAACGCCGCGCTGGAGGCCGAGGCGGCCAAGTACGCCGACGCCCAGGCGCAGGCCGCGACCGTCGAGGGCCTGCGGACCCAGGCCGAGGCAGTGCTCGCCACGGACGTGTCCTGGGCCCGGATGCTCCAGGAGATCGCGCGCACGATCCCGAACGACTCGTGGCTGACCACCTTCCAGGGCAGCGTCACCGACGCCGGGACGAGCTCGGCCGGCACCTCCGGGACCACGACGATCGCGGGCACGACGGGGGTCGTCGGGACGCCCGTCGCCGGGACGAAGATCGGGACGGCGTCGTTCGGGGTGACCGGCCTCGACTTCACGTCCGTCGCCTCCTGGATCCAGCGCATCGGTGAGATCCCGTCGTTCACGAACCTCTGGGTCCCGAACGCGACGAAGGACTCGAGCACGGCGACCTCCCGTCCGCTCGTCACGTACTCCTCGACCGCCGACGTCACGACGAGCGCCATCTCCGAGCGCGCCGCGGAGTACGGGAGGGTCCGATGAACCGCCGCGTCCTCCTCGCCGTCATCGGCGGCACGCTGGCGATCATCCTCCTGTGGTGGTTCGCCATCTACTCGCCGAAGCGGTCGGCGACCGCGTCGGCGAAGTCCGAGCGCGAGGCGGCCGAGGCACGCGGGCGGGACCTCGAGGTGACGGTCGCCCGGCTCAAGGAGCTCGACCGCAACCGCCCCCAGACCGAGGCGGACCTCCGGGCCCTCAACGCCGCGATCCCGGCCACGCCGGACCTCGCGACCTTCATCCTCTCGGCGAACGAGATCGCGTCCCAGGCCGGCGTCGACTTCCTGTCGATCGCGCCGTCACCGCCGGCCCAGGCCGCCGCCGCCGGGCAGCCGACGAGCATCGGACTCTCCATCCAGGTGCGGGGGGACTTCTTCGCGGTGGTCGACTACCTCAACCGGCTCGAGCAACTCGAGCGCATCGTCGTCGTGGACACGGTCAACCTCGCGTCCCAGGGCGGGGCGGGAGCCGGGGCGACGGGCACGACCGGCGCAGCGGCCTCCGATCCGAACGCACTCGCGGTGACGCTCGCAGCACAGATGTACACCCGCGCCGCACCGGCGGGCGCGACCGGCGCGACCGGGACGACCGGGACGACCGGGACGACCGCCACCGG
>JALRDW010000251.1 GCA_023262065.1 Acidimicrobiia bacterium
CGATGCCGTCGTAGCCGAGGAGCAGGCTCGCCCCGAAGCGGTCCCTGGCAAAGCGGAAGCCGCCCTCCACGCCGCCCCGCCACAGCCCGTCGCCGAGCAGCAGGTCGCCCTCGTCACCGACGTTGCGCACCATGTCGTAGGTCACCTGCGGCGCCACGAACAACTCGAACTTCTCGTTCAGCTCGTCGGTGATCAGGTAGCCCGCCTCCACCCGGCCCTTCAGCCGGCCGAGTTCGGCGTCCGACTTGTTGTTGCCGTGCAGCGTGATGCGGGCGGCCGGCATGCCGGCGTGCATCGCGACGTGGAGTTCGCCGCCCGAGGCCGTGTCGAGGTGGAGGCCCTCCTCGGCCACGAGGCGCACCATCGCCGAGCAGAGGAACGACTTGCCGGCGAAGGCCACGTGGTCGGCTCCGAACGCGTCGGCGAACTCCCGGCAGCGGGCCCGCAGGTGGTCCTCGTCGTAGACGAACAGCGGGGTGCCGAACTCGGCGGCGAGGGCCTCGAGGTCGGCGGCGAGGATGCCGGCCGGCACGAGGCTCCGGTCGAACGGCGCGGCGCCCACGACCTACTCCCCCGCCTCGTCGTCATCGCCGTCGAGGCGCTCCATCACGTCGGGCGCGTGCACCCCGAGGATGCCGAGCGCATCGGCGAGACCGATGCGCACCGCCTCGGCGAGCCAGAGGCGGGCCTGGGTGAGCACGGGATCGTCGGTGATGACGCGACAGTCCCGGTAGAAGCCGTGGAACCGCGACGCGAAGTCGCGCACCCAGGTGGTGACCCGGTGCGGGGCGCGCAGCTCGGCGGCGGAGGCGAGCACGCTCGGGTACTCGGCGAGCGCGCGCAGCAGGTCGAGCTCACGCTCATGGGTGAGCGCCGACAGGTCGACCGTGGCGAGCGGCGCCCGAACGACACCCGCCTCCGTGGCCCGGCGGGCGATGGAGGCGACCCGGGCGTGCGCGTACTGCACGTAGTACACCGGGTTCTCCATCGACTGCGAGGTCACCACGTCGAGGTCGAAGGTCTGGGCGGTGTCGATGCCCTGGAGCAGGAAGGTGAGGCGGCAGACGTCCGGGTCGACCTCGTCGAGGATGTCGGCGAGGGTGATGACGTTGCCGGCGCGCTTCGAGATGCGCACGAGTTCGCCGCCGCGCTCGAGCTTCACGAGCTGCCCGAGGATGATCTCCGGCTCGGGCGCTTCGGGCGTGCCGATGCCGATCGCCTGCAGGCCGGTCTGGAGGCTGCGCACCTGCCCGTGGTGGTCCGCACCCCAGATGTCGATGAGGTGCGTCCAACCGCGACGCATCTTGTCCCGGTGGTAGGCGAGGTCGTTCGCCAGGTAGGTCGTCGAGCCGTCGCCCTTCACCAGCACCCGATCCCGCTGGTCGCCGAGGGCCTCGGACGCGAGCCAGGTCGCGCCGTCCCGCTCGTAGGTGTGTCCACTCGCCACGAGCTGGGCGAGCACCTCGGGCACATCGCCGCGCTCGTGCAGCGTGCGCTCCGAGAACCAGGTGTCGAAGTGGACCCCGATGCGCGCGAGGTCCTCCTTGAGCGAGGCGAGCACCGCGGCGTAACCCCACTCCCGGGCGGTGGCCTCGTCGACCGCGTCGCCGAGTTCGGCCCGCAGGCGCGCCGCCATGTCCACGAGGTACTGCCCGTGGTAGCCGTCCTCGGGCGGCTCCTCACCCGCGTAGCGGGCCATGAGCGACCTCGCGAAGGTGTCGAGCTGGTTGCCCGCGTCGTTGAGGTAGTACTCGCGGTGCACCTCGGCACCCTGGGCCGCGAGCACGTTCGCCAGCGCGTCGCCCACCGCCACCCAGCGCCCGCCGCCCGCGTGCAGCGGGCCGGTCGGGTTGGCCGACACGAACTCGAGGTTGATGCGCGAGCCGGCGAGCGCGGTGCCCCGGCCGTATCCGCCGTCCGCACCCACGACCTCGGCGAGCACCTCGTGGAGCCAGCTCGGCGCGAGGAACAGGTTGATGAACCCCGGCCCGGCGATCTCGGTGCGCTCGAGGTGGGCCGGCGCGGCCGCCTCCAGGGCCGCCGCGATCCGGGCGGCGACGTCCCGGGGGGCCTCGCCGACCGCCTTGGCCAGCCGGAGGGCGACGTTGGTCTGGAAGTCGCCGTGCTCCCGCCGGGCGGTGGGCTCGAGGGTCGGGCCCCCCTCGGGCTCGGGCAGGCCGGCGGCGGCGAGGGCGGCTCGGAGGGCGTCGGTGAGGGTGTCGGCGATCACGGGGGGCTCTCGGGCTCGGATGCGCAGGCGCTGGGCGGGTTCGCAGTGTCCCACACCGCCCCGGATGTCCCCGCACGACCACGGAACGTGGGGGGTTCCCACCACGCAGCGTGGCAGGTAGAGTCGGCGGGTCGGAGTGGTGCACCACCGAGGGCAGCGGGTGTGTGGTGTGGGGAACGGATCGTGACGTGGGACGACAGGGCGGACTGGGGCGACCCCTCTCCGACGTGATGCGCGCCGGCGCGTCTGCGGACGCCCCGCCCCAGATGACCGGCGCCGCGGCCACCGCGGTCAAGCCGGCCCTCGGCACCCGACTCGTCGCCGACCTCGCCGCCAACGAGTCGGGCATGGCCCTCGTCTACGAGGCCCTCGACGAGATCGTCACCGAGTTCGCGCTCGACGACGCCGCCATCGTCATCGAGGACCCGGGCCTCGGTCGTCAGGTGTTCCGGGCCGGGCGCCGCCGACTCGACGGCGACGACCTCTCCCTGCTCAACGCCGAGCCCGGCCTCTACACCGATCCCCCACTCCCCGAGGGCGCGATCGATCCGTCGCTCATCATGAGCCTGTGCACCGTCGCGCTGCGGATGGACCTGCTGCGCCACGACTCCTGGCACGACCCGCTCACCGGTCTCTACGACCGGCGCAGCGCCGAGCGCCTCCTCGCCATGTCGGTGGCCCGCAGCGTGCGGTACCGGTGGCCGTTCACCCTCGTCGTGATCGACCTCGACTACCTCAAGCAGATCAACGACACCCAGGGTCACTCCGCCGGCGACGCCGCGCTCATCGCGCTCGCCGAACGCTTCCGGCGCGCGCTGCGCTACGGCGACAACGCGGCCCGCATCGGCGGCGACGAGTTCGCGCTCATCCTCCCCGACACGACCCTCGCCGACATCAACCCACTCCTCGAGCGGGTCGCGAACACCCGGATCGGCGACGAACCCTGCCCGGGCTTCTCCTACGGCGCGGCCGAGTGCCCGAACGAGGCCGAGGAGCCCGAGACCCTCTTCAACCTGGCGGACCAGCGACTGCTGGCGGCGAAGGCGGCACGCGGATGAACCAGGAACCGTCGATCGACGATCTCGAGCTCGAACTGCGACGCCTGCCCGGCGTGATGGCCGCGGCCATCGACGAGGACGGCATCCTGCGCATCCAGCTCCACGTGCGCGACCCGCACTCGGATCCCTCCCTCACCGACGCCGCTGCCCGGATCGCCATGCGCTACACCGACAAGTCGGTGGCGGTCGAGGTGAACCACTGGCGGGACCTCGCCACCCTCGGCGAGCGTCCGGCGGACTCCACCACCGCGACCGCCGGCACGGTCGGGAGCGGTCAGGTGCAGGCCGGTGAGGTCCCGGGTCGTCCCGACCTCGTCGACTTCGAGCCCCGGGTGCCGTTCATGGAGACCGGTCAGGAGTTCGTCGACGAGGCCCCCGCCCCGCCGACCGACGTCGAGTTCGTGACGCCCGCCGCCCCGACGGTGCCCGAGTTCGTGACCGAACCCGCGCCGAGGGCCCACGAGATCATCGACGTCGTCGCCGCCGAGGCCGCCGAGCGCGAGCAGTTCGTCGCCCGCGAGCCCCGGGTGCGCCTCCTGGCGGTGCTCACCTTCCCCGACACCGACGAGCTCGAGGTGCACCTCACGTTCAACGGTCAGCGCAGCATCGGCCGTGCGCCGGCGTCCAAGGGTGTGCTCGGCGCGTCGGAGGCCACGCTGGACGCGCTCAAGGTGTTCGTGCCCGAGCTCGAGCAGGCCGCGGCCTGGGCCCGCCCGATGGAGCACCGCGACACCGCGAACGCCTACCTCGTGGCCACCGAGCTGCTCGACGACGACGCGCACGCACTGCACGGCTTGGCCACCGGCACGAGCCCGATCGAGGCCGCAGCACGCTCCACACTCCACGCGCTCAACCGCACCATCGCCCCGACGCTCGCCGCCTCGCTGAACTGACGCCCGGGCGCGCTAGGTTCGCCGCTCCGACCCGAAGCGCGCGAGGTACGACCGTGAGCGACGTCCTGCACGAACTCTTCTCGATCGAGGGCCGCACCGCCCTCGTCACCGGCGGCACGAGCGGCATCGGCCGCATGATCGCCGAGGCCTACGTGCGGGCGGGCGCCCGGGTGCTCGTGGCCAGCCGCAAGGCCGACGCGGTGGAGACCACCGTCACCGAGCTCTCGCAGTTCGGCGCGGTCGAGGGCACCACCGCGAACCTCTCGACCGAGGAGGGCTGTCGGGCGCTGGCCGAGGCGGTGTTCTCCGCGGCGGCCGAGGCCGTGGCCGGGCCGGTGCGCAGCGCGCTGGGCTGGCACGTGGTGCGGGTGACCAAGGTAACCCCGGGCGTGGTGCGGCCCTTTGCCGAGGTGC
>JALRDW010000278.1 GCA_023262065.1 Acidimicrobiia bacterium
AGCGGCTCGAGGCCGCCGAGGGCACCGAGTTCGACCGGCTGTTCCTCGAGTTCATGATCCTGCACCACGAGGGTGCGGTGGAGATGGCCGAGGAGGAGGTCGCCGACGGCAAGGCGCCCGAGACCACCGGGCAGGCCGAGCGCGTCATCCGTGACCAGACCGCCGAGATCGCCGAGATCGAGGAGATCCTCGCCGGGCTGCCCGCATGACCGAGCGTCGGCCGATGCATGCCCTCGAGGCGGAGGTCCTCTCGGTCCTCTGGTCCTCCGACCGCGCCATGACGCCGGCGGAGGTCCGCAGCGCTCTCGCGCAGCCACTCGCCTACACCACGGTGATGACCGTGCTCGTGCGCGCGTGGCAGAAGGGTCTGGTCGAGCGGGTCAAGGTCGGTCGGGCGTACGAGTACGCCGCGGTCGTCGACGAGGCCGACCTCGTCGCCGAGCGGATGCGCCGCGAGTACCAGCGGAGCCGTGACCCCTTCGCGACCATGAGCCGGTTCGTCGGCCGCCTCGATGCGACCGAGGCCGCCGAACTGCGGCGCCTGCTCGACGAGGACCTCGCGTGAACCCGTTCATCCTGGCGCCGGTCCTCCTCGCCGTGGTGGCCCTCGTCATCGGGTCGTTGCTGCCGGCCCGGGTGGAGGCGGCCGCCGGGGTGCGGATCATCACGGCGGCGGTCCTGCTGGCCACCGGCGCCGCAGTGGTCGCAGGGGTCCACGTGCTGCTGGCCGGGTTGGCCATGGTGCCGGCGGTGTCCGAGGTCCTCGGGTGGTGCGGCGCCGTGTACGCGCACCACGGTGCGACCCCGCTCGCGGGTGCGCTCGCCGGCGTCGTGGTGGTGGTGATGATCTGGCGCGCGACGGCGTCGATCAGGTCGGCGCGTCATGACGCCTCGCAGGTGCCATCCGGCCCCGGGCTCACCGTGGTGGACATCGACGCGCCGGTCGCACTCGCGGTCCCCGGTGGTGGGGTCGTCCTGGGGACCCGGCTGCTCGAGGAACTCGATGACGTCGGCCGGGCGGTGGTGCTGGCCCACGAGCGGGCGCACCTCGATCTGCACCACCACCGGTACGTGCGTGCGGTCGACGCGTGCGCGGCCGCGCTCCCGTTCGTCCGTCCACTCGCCCGCCGGGTGCGGTTCCTCAGCGAGTGCTGGGCCGATGCGGTGGCGGCCGAGATCGTCGGTTCCCGGGAGGCGGTGGCCCGGACGATCGCCACCGTCGCGTTGATGCATCGGCCGTCGCCCGACACCCGCGTGCTCGCGTTCGCGCAGGACGGCACCCTCGCCCGGGTCCGCATCCTCATGGATGCGCCCGTACGCACCTCGGTCGGGGTGCGCACGACGGCGATCGTGCTCGCCGTCACGGTCGCCGTCGCGGCGGTCGTCCAGTTCCACCACCTGACGGCCCTCGCCGTCGGCCTCTGGTCCTGAACGGCGGAGCCGTTCAGCGCCCGAGGAACTCCCGGGCGGTCTCCTTGGCCCAGGCGTAGTCGGCCTTGCCGTTCGGGCCGCGGCGCACCTGCTCGACGAACACGACCGTGCGCGGCCGCTTGAACCCGGCGAGGTTCGCCCTCACGGTCTCGCCGATCTCCTCGGCCGTCGCAGCGGCACCGGCGTTCAGGGCGACGACGGCGGTGATCGCCTCGCCGAACCGGTCGTCGGGGATGCCGACGACGAGTACGTCGTGCACGGCGTCGTGGAGCTTGATCGCCTCCTCGACCTCCTCGGGGAAGACCTTCTCGCCCCCGGTGTTGATGACCACCGAGCCGCGCCCGAGCAGTTCGATCGTCCCGTCCGTGAGTACCTTGGCGAAGTCGCCGGGGACCGAGTACCGCGCCCCGCCGAACTCGCGGAAGGTCTTCGCGGACTTCTCGGGGTCCTTGTAGTACCCGAGTGGGATCGGCCCGCCGAGGGCGAGGAACCCGACCTCGTCCGAGCCGGGCACCACCTCGGTGCCGGCCTCGGTGAACACCTTGGTGTTCGCGCCGATCGAGAACCGGGCGGTGGTGGCCTTCGCCCCCTTCACGCTCACCTGGTTCGCGAACCCCGCGCCCTCGGAGGACCCGAGCGAGTCGAGGCAGATGAAGTTGCCGCGCTCCATGAGCGCCTCCTTCACCGGAGCGGTCCACATGACCCCGGAGGAGACGATCATCGTGAGGCTCGCGAGGTCGTACGGCGATGAGTCGTCCTCGGCCTCCTCGAGCGCTCGCACCATCGGCTTCCCGAAGGCGTCGCCGACGATCGCCATCTGGGTGACCCCGACCTCCTCGACGGCCTTCCACATCTCGTGCGCGTCGAAGTGTCGGTTCTCGAGCGTGCACAGCGCCCCGCCGACGGTGAGGGCCTGCAGCGAGGTCATGAATCCGGTCCCGTGCATGAGCGGGGAGGCGGGCAGGTGCGTGGGAACCCGCCCCGATGCGGCGACCTGCGCAGCGATGTCGGCGTGCGCCTCGTTGGTGTCGGGTGCGGCGATGCCGTGGAGGGTGAGGATCGTCGGCACGAGGGCGCGGTACAGGTCGTCGACCCGCCACATCACGCCCTTCGGCATGCCCGTGGTGCCGCCCGTGTAGAGCAGGTACAGGTCGTCGCCGCTGCGATCGACCCGCGGCATCGGCTCGGCCCCGGCGATGAGCGCCTCGTACTCGACCGCACCATCGACGAGCGGGTGGCCGTCGTCGACCTGGACCCAGACCTTCACGGTGGCGGCCCGGTCCATGATGCGGGCGACGTGCTCACCGAGCACCCCGTGGAACAACAGGACCTCGGCGTCCGAGTTGTCGACGAGGTAGAGCAACTCGTCCTCGAGGTAGCGGTAGTTCACGTTCACCGGTGCGCCGCGCAACTTCCACGTCGCGAACACGCCCTCCATGTACTCGTTCGAGTTGTAGAGGTACGACGCCACCTTGGCGCCCTCCTGCACGCCGCGTGCGAGCAGGCCGCCGGCGAGTCGGGCCGCCCGCGCTTCGAAGGATCCCCAGTCGACGACGCGGGCACCCTGCACGAGCGCCCGGGCGGTGGGTTGGGCGTCGGCGATCGCCTCCCAGGCGGTGGCGAAGTTGTAGGAGACGGTCATGGCGGCCTCGTCGGGTCGGTGGGGCACGAACGGGTCGGTAGTCTGCCCGCGGTGCGACGCGGCGTGCCGCCCCGAGGGGGCGCCCAGATCATCCCGACCCCTCCCGGGACCCGGCCCGGTGGTCCGCCGCCGTGGCACGGTCGGATCGGCCGGGTGCCCGCGTTCGATGAGGTCGTCGATCGGCTGGGGCGTCTCGGTCCGCCGCCACCCCCGCCGGCCGAGCTCGCCGAGGCCCGACCCTCGGCCGTGCTCGTCCCGATCTTCCCGGTGGGCGACGAGGCCCACCTCGTGCTCACGAAGCGGCCCGACCACCTGCGGTCCCACGCCGGCGAGATCGCCTTCCCCGGCGGCAAGCGCGAGCCCGGCGACCCCGACCTGCGGTCGACGGCTCTGCGTGAGGCCGAGGAGGAGGTGGCGATCGCCGGGGATGCGGTGCAGGTGTTGGCAGAGTTGCCGACGATCGGCACCGTGAGGGGAGTGGTCGCCATCACGCCGTTCGTGGGGACCCTCGATGCGCCCCCGGCCCTCGTCGCGCAGCCGGGCGAGGTGGCGTCCGCGTTCACCGTGTCGCTCGCCGAACTGCTCGACCCCGACGCGTGGTACTCGGAGCAGTGGACGATCTGGGACCGCGAGTTCGACATGGCGTTCTACCTCCTGCCGGGGGAGACGGTCTGGGGCGCGACGGCGCGCATCCTCACCGGCCTCCTCGCCCACCTCACCGCCGACTGAGCCGCGCGGCGCGCCGTCGCCACGCGCACAGTGTCCGACCCCGGCACCCGTCGAGGCGTGCGGATAACCTCGTCCTTTCGGGGTCGGCGGAGCGAGGAGACCACCAGGTGGAAGTCGAGATCGGGATCGGGAAGTCCGGTCGACGGGCCTACGGGTTCGACGACATCGCGATCGTGCCCAGCCGGCGCACCCGCGACCCCGAGGAGGTCTCGGTCGCCTGGCAGATCGACGCCTACCGGTTCGAGCTGCCGATCCTCGCCGCCCCGATGGACTCGGTGATGTCGCCGGCCACGGCGATCGCACTGGGCCGGCACGGCGGGCTGGGGGTGCTCAACCTCGAGGGCCTCTGGGCGAGGTACGAC
>JALRDW010000015.1 GCA_023262065.1 Acidimicrobiia bacterium
TCGGAGATCCCCTTGTCATTGGCGATCTCGCGGAGCGCGTCCATCATCTCGCGGTTCATCGGTGCTTCCTCACTGGTGTGCGGTCTCCTGCTTCGCCCGACCGGGCTTCGAGCCCCGGCCCGGCTTGTCGACCGGGCCCCACTCGAAGACGGTGCGGGCCTGCTCGATCGAGTCGAACGGGATGCGTTGCGGCGCACCGTCGACCTCGACGGTGCAGCCCTCCTCATCGCTGGCGACGAGGAGGCCGCGGACACGTCGGGCGACCCCGGCCCCGTCGCGGCAGCGGATGGTGACGCTCATGCCCCGGGCACCCGAGAAGTGGGCGGGTCGGCGCAGCGGGCGCTCGAGGCCGGGGCTCGACACCTCGAGGGTGTACGCGGAGTCGATGCCCGGCCACTCGTCGAGCAGGGGCGAGACGACCCGGGTGGCCTCGGTGACGGTCTCGAGGTCCACCCCACCCGGCCGGTCCACCATGACCTGGACGACGGTGCCCCGGCCCTTGCCGGTGCGGACCACGTCGAAGAGGTCGAGGCCGAGATCGGCGAGCGGCGGCTCGAGGCGGGCGCGCAGATCGTCGAGGCGGTCACCCTTCCCCATGATCTCAACACCTCCCTCACCTGGCCGCCGGGCGTGCCCCGGCAAGAAAAAGACGTGGGCGAGAAGCCCACGTCGTTCCGGCCGCCAGGGCCCGATGGACGATCGAACGCCCGAGAGGGTACCAGACCCGACCCGACGGCCGCGGGGCGTGGGCGCTCCGGCCCCGCCCCCGCCCGACCCGGGGCCGAGTCAGCGGGCCATGAGGGCGGCGACGACCCCGTCGTCCCGGGAGCTCGCCGCCCGAACGCGGAACCCGGACCTCACCGCAGGGCGAGGGCGGAGACGACCCCGTCGATCGGCAGATCGTCCCGGTCGCCGGTGCGCCTGACCTTGCGCTCGGCCACGCCCCGGGCGAGCCCCTTGGCACCGATCGTGATCTGGACCGGCATGCCGAGGAGGTCGGCGTCGGCGAACTTCACACCCGGGCTGACCTCGCGGTCGTCGAACAGCACCGACACGCCGGCGGCCTGCAGGTCGCGGTAGAGGCGCTCGGCCGCGTCGAGGACCCCGGCGGCAGCATCGCCGCGACCGGGGAGCACCACGAGGTGCACGTCGTACGGCGCGATGCCGGGCGGCCAGGCGATGCCGGCCTCGTCGGAGCACTCCTCCACCACGGCGGCCACGATCCGGGACACGCCGATGCCGTAGCACCCCATCACCATCGGGTGCTGGCCGCCGGCGTCGTCGGTGTACACGGCCTCGAGCGCGGTGGAGTACTTGGTGCCGAGCTGGAACACGTGGCCCACTTCGATCCCGCGGTCGATCCGGAGTGCACCACGGCACCGTGGGCAGGCGTCCCCGGTCGCGACGACGGCGAGGTCGGCGACCACGTCGACGCGGAAGTCGCGCCCGGGGACGACGTGGCGCGTGTGGGCGTCGACCCGGTTCGCGCCGACGACCCACTCGGCGCCGGCCGGCACCGATGGATCGGCGACCACGAGGCGGACCTCGGGGTGGTGCGGGCCGATGAAGCCCTTCGGGAGGTCGGGGTGCGCGGCGAAGTCCTCGTCGGAGTAGAGGCGCACGGCGCGCCCGGCGACGGCGCGCCGGAGCGCGAACTCGTTGATCTCCCGGTCGCCGGGGACGAGGGCGAGCGCGAGGTCGCCCTCACAGTCGAACGCGATCGACTTGAGCAGCGAGCCGGGCTCCACCCCGAGCTGTGCCGCGACGTCGGCGATCGCCCCGGCTCCCGGAGTGTCGACGTCGGCGGGCGCCGGCACATCCGCGGCGACCGCGGCGGGGGCCGCGGCGCGCACGGCCGCCTCCACGTTGGCCGCGTAGTCACAGCCGGTGCACCAGACGAAGTCGTCCTCACCGACCGGGGCGACCGCCATGAACTCGTGGTTCACATCGCCGCCGATCTCGCCGGCCTGGGCCTCCACGGCACGGACGGTGAGCCCGCAGCGGGCGAAGATGCGCTCGTAGGCCTCGTACATCTCGCGGTACGTGGCGCGCAGGTCCTCCACGTCGACGTGGAACGAGTACGCGTCCTTCATGAGGAACTCGCGGGAGCGCAGGAGTCCGAAGCGCGGGCGCAGCTCGTCCCGGTACTTCCAGTTGATCTGGTAGAGGTTGACCGGGAGGTCGCGGTAGGAGGAGTACTCGCCGGCGACGGTGGCGGTGATGACCTCCTCGGCGGTCGGCGCGAGCGCGAATCCGGTCTCCTTCCGGTCGGTCAGGCGGAACATCTGCGGGCCGTACGCGGTGTCACGACCGGTGCGCTCCCAGAGCTCGAGGGGCTGGGCGATCGGGAGGATGACCTCCTGGGCCCCGGCGGCGTCCATCTCCTCCCGCACGATGGCCTCGACGTTGCGCAGCACCCGGTTGCCGAGCGGCAACCACGAGTAGATCCCCGACGCGACCCGACGGATCGCACCGGTGCGCACGAGCAGCCGGTGGCTGTCGATCTCCGCGTCGGCGGGGTCGTCTCGCAGCGTGCGCAGGAACAATCGGGACATCCGCATCCCGGGGAGGCTAGCGGCGCACCCCGTGGGGACCGCGGGGACTCCCGGCCGTGCGGTTCGGGACCTCGGTCCGTACCGGCGTGCGGGTGACCTGTGCGACGATCGCCGGACACGGCGGGCACGACGCTCGGCCGCCCGGAGGAGGGTTCGACGATGTTCATCCTCATCATCCCGCTGCTCATCGCCGTGGCGGTGATCGTTGCGGTGCGCCGGCGCGCCGACACCCACGCGGCGGCGAGCGGTCCGGATCCCGAGGTGATCGCGACCCTCGCGGCCCGGTGGCGTTCGGCCGGTCTCATCACGGTCGAGGCCGAGCGAGCCGTGGTCGACTTCGAACGGGCCCACGCGCCCGCCCCGACGCCCCCCGCCTCGCACGGCCCGGTGGTGGCCGAGGTCCTCGGCTACGTGGGCGCGATCCTCGCAGCGATCGGGATCGGCATCGTCGTGGCGAACGTCGAGCTGTCGCTGCGCACCGGAGCGATCCTCGCCCTCATCCTCGGCGGACTGCTCATCGCCACCGGGGCCGCGGTCCCGGGGGCCGGGTCCGGACCGTGGTGGCGGTTCCGACAGGTGCTGTGGCTCCTCGGCCTCGCCGGTGTGACCACCGCCGTGGGGCTCGAGGTCGGCGGGGTGCTCGAACGGTCGGGCGCCGCGGTGGTCCTGTGGTGCGGACTCGCCGCCGCGGTCGTCGGGGCACCGCTCTACGGCCTGCGCAACCGTCCGGTCCAGTTCCTCGCCTGCACCGCCGGCCTCATCGCGGCGACGATCAGCGGCGCGATGCTCCTGAGCGGCGGCATCGCGGCCGCGTGCGCGCTCACCGCGATCGGAGTGCTCGGTGTGGCGGCCGCCGCGCGCGGCGCGCTCCCCCCGCGTTGGCTCGCACTCGCCACCGCGACCCTCGTCGTCACCACCGGCCCGATCCCCGCCGCCGAGGTGTCGCGGTTCTCCGACACCGCGGTGTTCTGGGCGTTCGGGCTCTCCGCGCTCATCACGGGTGCGGCGATGCTCGTCGGGCACCGTCGGCACGAGTCCGCAGTCCTCGTCCCCGCCCTCGCGGTCGCCACCGTCGCGATCTCGGCGACGTTGAGCGTGAGCGTCGCGACGTGGATGTACGCGCTCGCCGCGGCCGGGCTCGTCGGGTTCGGACTGCTCGCCATCGTCGAGGCGTGGGACGGATCCGAGGCCGAGTCGATCGCCCTGCAGCTCGCAGGCGGAGCGGCGCTGCTCATCCCGGCCGGGGTGCTCTGGGCCCACCTCGACCAGGACGCGGCCCCCGGGTTCGTCGCACTGTTGGCCGGCATCCTCGCGGCGGGCGGCCTGACCGCCGTCGGGGCCCTGCGGGCGCGACCGTGGCTCGCGGCGGTCGGACTCGCCGGGATCGTGGTCTACGTGCCCTGGGTCGTCGGGCAGTTCTTCGAGGGACCGGCGGTGCCGGTCGCCCTCGTGCTCGTCGGCCTCGTCGGGATCGCCGCCGCCGTACGGTCGCTCCGGCACCGGGCCGCCCCGCCGACGCCCCCGCTGCTCGGGCCCTGATCGGCGGCCCGCTCGGGCCGTCACGGCGCCCGTCTGAAATCTGACCTCGCTATTGGCATTTATCGGGGTCAGGAATTAGCCTCACGGGGTCCGCTCCGCCTCGCCCCGATCGAAGGCCCATGACGATCGACACCCCCCGCACCCCGACCGTCCTCGACCCCGTCGTCGAGGACGAGATCACCCGGTTCGCCGCCGCCATCGAGGAGTACCTCGCGGGCGACCTCGACGAGGACGTCTTCCGGGTCACCCGGCTCACCCAGGGCATCTACGGCCAGCGGCAGGGCGGCACGAACCAGATGGTGCGCGTCCGCATCCCGTACGGCGCGGTCACGCCGGACCAGCTCGAGGCGTTCGCCGTCATCGCGGATGACCACTCGAGGGGCTGGGGCCACCTCACGACGCGCCAGAACATCCAGTTCCACTTCGTCGAGCTCCGAGAGGTGCCGGAGGTGCTCCGCATCCTCGCCGCCGTTGGGCTCACGTCCCGCGAGGCCTGCGGCGACACGGTGCGCAACGTGCAGGGCTGCCACCTCGCGGGCGCGTGCCCGTTCGAGGTCATCGACATCTCGGCGTGGGCGCAGGCCACGAACGACTACCTGCTGCGCAATCCGCTCGGTCAGCGTCTCCCCCGCAAGTTCAAGATCAACTTCTCGGGCTGCGCCACCGACTGTGGACAGGCGATGTTCAACGACGTCGGCGTGATCGCGGTGTCCCGCGCGCGCCCCGACGGCACGACCGAGCCGGGTTTCCGCGTGTTCCTCGCCGGCGGCCTCGGCGCCAACCCCTTCCCGGCTCAGGCGCTCGAGGAGTTCACGAGCCGCGAGGAGCTCCTCCCCACGGTCGAGGCGATCCTGCGCACCTTCGACCACTACGGCAACCGTGACAACAAGTTGCGGGCCCGCATGAAGTGGCTCGTCGAGACCATGGGCATCGACGAGGTGCGCGAGAGGATCCTCAAGGAGCGCAAGTTCCTGCGGGCCTCGGCGACCTGGCCGGGCGGCATCCCGACCATCGTCGCCGACCGTGGGGACGCCCCGGCCGGCGGCGACGGCGCGGTGAGCGCCGACGCAGTGCCGGTCACGATCTCCGGCCTCGACCCGTACCGTCGGTGGGAGCTCGCCAACGTCGTGCGCGGCCGGTCGAACGGCACGGTGAGCGCGTACGCGCACGCGCCGCTCGGCGACCTGACCTCGGAGCAGCTGCGGGGCCTCGCTGCGCTCCAGCGCGAGCTCGCGGCCGACGTGCGCATCACGAACCGCCAGAACCTCGTGTTCCGCGGCCTCGCGGAGGGCGACCTCCCGCTCGTGCACGAGCGACTCGAGGCGCTCGGCCTCGGCGCTCCCGGGGCGGAGCGGAGCCGCGACGTCGTGTCCTGCCCCGGGGCCGACACGTGCAACCTCGCGGTGACCCAGTCACGCGGGCTCGGCAGCGAGATCGATCGGGCGCTCGAGGAGGCGGGCCTCGCCGAGGTCGGGGGCGTCCGGGTGAACATCTCCGGTTGCACGAACTCCTGCGGCCAGCACCACATCGCCGACATCGGCTTCTTCGGCCTCGAGCGTCGCGCCCACGGCCGCAGCGCGCCCGGCTACCAGATGCTGCTCGGCGGACGGGTCGGTGCGATGGAGATCGCGTTCGGCGAGAAGGCCACCAAGGTCCCGGCCCGCAACGCGGGCGTCGCCGTCGTGCGGGTCGTCCAGCGGTTCGCCGACGAGCGCACTGCGGGCGAGACCTTCGGCGCCTGGCTGGACCGCAGCGGCGGCGCGGCCACGGTCGGGTCCGCCCTCGCCGACCTCGACGTGTTCCCGACGCCCGAGGAGAACCCGGACTTCTACACCGACTTCGGCGAGACGAGCCCGTACGTCAAGGACGTGGGCGCCGGGGAGTGCGCGACGTGACCCCGTCCACCGAGACCCCCGTCGTCGACACCGCCCGGACGATCCCCGATCTGGCCGAACTCGCCCGGCTCAACGCGACGTTCGAGACGTCGCCCGCGTCGCGGATCATCTCGTCTTTCCACGCCACCGAATACTCGCCGGATTCGCGCAGAGTCACCTTGCATCGCCCCGGTGCAACCTTCACGTGCACGGGAACGAGCGAGCCTTTCGTGCGCGGCCGGCCGATCACCTCGATCCGCACCGACGTCTCATTTGTCAACGTCTGTTTCACCTTCGCCC
>JALRDW010000017.1 GCA_023262065.1 Acidimicrobiia bacterium
TCGCCGCCGGCTGCGAACCCGCCGTACTCCTCGGGCACCGAGAGCCCGAACCCGCCGATCTCGGCCATGCCCTCGAGGATCGATTCGGGGATGTCCTCGTTGTGCCGGTGGATGTGCTCGGCCTGCGGCCGGATCTTGTCGTCGGCGAAGCGGTGGAAGGTGTCCCGCACGAGGTCGAACTCCTCGTCCAGGTGGGCCGGGCCGGTACCGAGCTTGATCGCATCCTCGGCGAGCGCCTCGAGGAACTCGGACGAGCGGAAGTGGGCGATGAACGCGGCGTGCGGGTCGAGGGCGGACGAGTCGACGCCCCACTCGTCCTGCCGACCGATGAGGCGCGCCGCGAGATCGGCGACGGCGTCGGCGATGTAGGCGTAGGACAGCCGGGCCTCGTACTCGCCGTGCTCGGCGTAGGTGAGCATCACCCGACACCCGGCGACGGCGCTCGCCGCATGGGCGAGGTCGTAGGCCGCGACCTGGTGGCGGTCGAGCCGCTCGACCGAGATGCGCCCGTCGTCGAGCGATCGCTCGGCGATGGTGCGGGCGGCGGTGTCGACGATGCCGGCGGCGGCGTCGACGAGGGCGGAGGCGGCGGCGTGGTGGTCGGTCATGGGCGGGGAGCCTACCGACGGGCCGTGGGGTGGTCCCAAGCCTCAGGCGATGACGATGGTCACGGTCGCCCGCGGCTCGTGGTCGTCGCCGCCGGGGCGGTCGTCGTCGTGGTGGTGGGGGCGGCCGTGGTCGTCGTGGTCGCCGCCGTGGTGGTAGTCGTGGTGGAACCGGACGATCCGCTCGTGCCGGTGGCGCCGGTGGCGCCGGTCGCCCCGCTCGAGCCCCCGCTCCCGGTCGAGCCGTTCGAGGACCCCGTCGAGCCCGTCGTGCGCCGGGTGCCCGGGATGTAGGTCGAGCCCCGGGTCTCGATGACGGGCTGGGTCGCGTCCTCGACGGCCTGCGCGGTGATGCACCAGTCGGTGTCGATCTGCTGGTACACCGCAGCGGCCAGGAGGTCGGCGCCGTCCGGGGACAGGTGCACGCCGTCGCCGGCCCGGATGGTGATCGTGCGTCCCGTCTCCGGGTCGGTGGTCGTCCCGGTGTACCCGCCGTCCTCGTCGTCGAGGAGCGAGTGCGCGTCGATGAAGGTGACCGTGGGGAACTCCCGGGCCACCGTCCGCTGGAGATCGCCGATCTGGCGCACCGCGTCGTCCATGCGCTCGGAGCGCATCACCGGCGGCGAGATCCAGTACACCGTCCGTCGCTCCGGCCCGACGAGGAGCTCCATCATCGCCTCGGTGCGCGCCGTGTAGTCGGCCACCCATGCGGCGCCCGGGTTCCGGCTGCCGCTCACGATGACGTAGTCGTTCGTCCCGATGATGAAGGCGACCGCCTCCGGGTCGAGCCGCGCGAGCTCGGCGGCCGCGCGCTTCGGCCAGTTGTGGAAGCCGGGGTTCGCGAGGCCCGAGGAGACCCGGGACTCGTAGACGGGGGCGACGACGCCCGTCTCGGCCGTCTGCTCGCCGAGGGCGGGTCCGAGGGATCCGGCGAGGGAGTCCCCGGCGATCCAGAGACGCAGCGGCCGTCCCGTCGTCAGATCGCGCCCGCAGGTGGGTGCGCCCGGGGGCCTCGGCTCGCGCTGGACGGTCGGACGCCCGTCCGACCCGGCGGCCCGCGTCGTGTCGGCCGGGTCGGCGAAGGGCCCGCTCCCGGTCGCCCACAGCGCCCCGCCCGCCCCGACGGCGAGGGCGACCACGGCCACCACGGCCCCGACCTCGAGGCGCCGCCGCCGGCGGCGGTGGCGGGCGAGTCGGGCCTCGGCGCGGGAGTGGGGGGTGAGGTCGTCGGGGGTCATCGGGACCCCGGATCGTACCGGGGCGGACCCGCCGATCCCTCGCGCCCCGCGCCGGCGACCGTCAGTGCGAGCGGTCGTCGACGGCCTCGCCCCGATCCGCCTGGGTCCGGTAGAGGTCGGCGTACAGGCCGCCCCGGGCGAGGAGGTCGTCGTGCGTACCCTGCTCGACGATGCGACCGCCGTCGAGGACGACGATGCGGTCGGCGGCCACGATCGTGGAGAGCCGGTGCGCGATGACGAGCGCGGTGCGTCCGTGCAGCGCGGCGTCGAGGGCACGCTGGATCGCCAGCTCCGACTCCGAGTCGAGGTGCGACGTCGCCTCGTCGAGGATGATGATCGACGGCCCCTTCAGCAGCACGCGCGCGATCGCGATCCGCTGCTTCTCGCCCCCCGACATCCGGTATCCGCGCTCGCCCACGATCGTGTCGTACCCCTCCGGCAGCGTCTCGATGAGGTCGTGGATGCGGGCGGCGCGGCATGCGGCGATGATCTCGTCGTCGGTCGCGTCGGGCTTCGCGTACCGGAGGTTCGATCGGATCGACTCGTGGAACAGGTGCGGGTCCTGCATCACGACGCCGACCGCGCGTTGGACGGTGTCGAGGGAGAGGTCCCGCACGTCGTGCCCGTCGATCCGCACCGAACCCTCGACCGCATCGGCGATCCGCGGCACGAGCATGGCGGTCGTCGTCTTGCCCGCCCCGGACGGTCCGACGAGGGCCACGAACTCGCCCGGAGCGATGCTGAGATCGATGTCGCGCAGGATCCACTCCGACGGATCGCCGCTCGGTGTGACGCCGTCCTCGAGTGAGGCGAGCGACACGAGTTCGGGGGCGGGGTGCCGGAACGACACGTGGTCGAACTCGATGCGGCCCTCCACCCGTTCCACGGTCACCGCGTCCTCGGCCTCGGTGATGATCGACGGGAAGTCGAGGATCTCGAACACGCGCTCGAACGACACCAGCGCGGTCATGACGTCGACGCGGGCGTTCGTGAGCTGGGTGAGTGGCTGGTAGATCTGCCCCACGTAGATGACGAACGCGCCCACCGTGCCGATGCTGATGGCCCCCGTGATCGCGAGGCGGCCTCCGACGTAGTACACGACCGCCGTGCCGACCGCCGCGACGAGGCTCAGGGCGACGAAGAGCACCCGCGAGTACATCGCGGTCGTGACGCCGATGTCGCGCACCTGTGCGGCCCGCACCGCGAAGTCGTCCCGCTCACGGTCGTTCGCACCGAACAACTTCACCACCAGGGCTCCGGCCACGTTGAAGCGTTCGGCGATCGTGTTGTTCATGGACGCGTTGAGGATGAAGCCATCGCGGGTCGCGGCCTGCAGGCGTCGGCCGACGCGACGGGCCGGGATGATGAACGCGGGGAGCACGACGAGGGTGAGGATCGTGAGTCGCCACTCGAGTCCGAGCATCACGGCGAGCGTGATCGCGAGGGTGATGACGTTCGAGATCACCGTGCCGAGGGTGCCGGTGACCGCCTGCTGCGCGCCGATCACATCGTTGTTGAGCCGTGACATCAGGGACCCGGTCTGGGTGCGGGTGAAGAACGCGAGCGGCATCCGCTGCACGTGGTCGAAGAGCGCGACCCTCATGTCATAGATGAGGCCCTCACCGACCCGGGCCGAGTACCAGCGCTGGATGAGGGAGATGAGCGCATTGGCGACGGCGAGTGCGACCGCAGCGGTCGCGAGGATGATGACGAGGCGCTCGTCCTCCTGGGGCACCGCCGTGTCGAGCAGCGATCGGAACAGCAGCGGCGGAATGACGCCGACCACGGCGCCGGCGAGCACGGCGACGATGAACCCGATCAGCGAGGCCCGGTAGGGGCGGGCCATCCGCAGCACCCGACGCACGAGATCGCGCTCGAGTTGCTTCCCCTTCACCGCGTCCGGGTCGTGCCGGAAACTCATCATCGTCTGGTGCAGCATCGTGCCGGGCAACCTAACCGGCGGTCCCGGGATCCTCTGGGGCCGGGGCGGGGCCCGCCGGGATCGGTACCCTTCGCGGCGTGACGACGACACCCGCCCCCATGACCGACCCTGAGACCCGGGCCGAACTGGTCGCCGGTGTGCGCCGCTGGGTGGAGCGCGAGGTGGTGGGCATCGCGTCCGACCTCGAGCACGCCGACGAGTACCCGGCGGCCCTCGTGCAGCAGATGCGCGAGATGGGCCTCTTCGGTATCACCGTGCCGGAGGAGTACGGCGGACTCGGGCTCGACCTGCTCTCCTACATCGGGGTGGTCGAGGAGCTGTCAGCCGGGTGGATGTCCCTCTCCGGGGTCATCAACACCCACCACATCGCAGCCGGACTCCTGGTCGCGCACGGGACCGAGGCGCAGCGGCGCCGCTGGCTGCCCCGGATGGTGACGGGCGAACTGCGCGGCTGCCTCTCGCTCTCGGAGCCGGATGCCGGATCCGACACCCGCAACATCTCCTGCCGCGCGGTGCGCGACGGTGACGAGTTCGTCATCGACGGGACCAAGACCTGGGTCACCAACGGGGAGCGGGCCGGGCTCGTGGCGCTGGCGGCGCGCACCGAGGAGGGCATCACCTGCTTCATGGTCGAGAAGGAGCCGGGGCCGACGAGTGGCGGCATCACGGTGAGCCGCAACATCGGCAAGCTCGGGTACAAGGGCCTCGAGACGGTCGAGATGTCCTACACGGCCCATCGGGTGTCGGCCGACGCGGTGCTCGGAGGCGATGCGGGGCTCGGCCACGGACTCAGTGCGATCCTCGGGGGGCTCGAGGTCGGACGCATCAACATCGCGGCCCGCGCGGTCGGTGTGGCCCGGGCCGCGTTCGAGGCCGCCATCGCCTACGCACAGGTGCGGGAGACGTTCGGCAAGCCGATCGCACAGCACCAGGCCATCCAGCACAAGCTCGCGGACATGGGGACGAAGCTGCAGGCGGCCCGCCTCCTCACCGAGCACGCGGCGGTGCTGCGCATGACCACCGGGCGCGCCGACGTCGAGGCGGGGATGGCGAAGTTGTTCGCGAGCGAGACCGCACTCGAGATCGCGACCGACGCGATGCGCATCCACGGCGGGGTCGGGTACACCACCGATCTCCCGCTCGAGCGCTACTTCCGCGACGCGCCCCTCATGATCATCGGCGAGGGCACGAACGAGATCCAACGCACCGTGATCGCCCGCGGTCTGCTGCAACGCCACGCCATCGACTGAGTGCAGGGGCCGGGCGGCCCGGCGGCCCTAGGCTCGACCGACCCGACCCGGAGGTCACCCGTGCGCCGTTCGTCCCTCGTCATCGTCATGATCGTCGCACTGCTCGCTGCCTGTGGCGGTGGCGGTGACGCCGACGGGTACTCGCGTGCCGCATACGTCGGCGCGGCGATGCGGGAGTTCGAACGGGCCGGGGCTCCCATCACCCCGAAGCAGGCGGAGTGCTTCATCGGCGTGGTGGTCGACGGGATCGGCGTCGATCGGCTCAACGAGGACGGGGTGACGCCGAAGGAGTTCGCATCGGCCCGGACGCCGTCCACCTACATCGAGGATGCGGACGCCCGGAAGCGGGTCGTGGCCGAGGTCGTCTCCGGCGACTGCTTCGGGCTCGACCGACTCCTCCTGGTCCCGGCCCTCCGCCAGGCCTTCGGTGCTGCGCTCCCGGAACGCGACGCGGCCTGCCTCGCGAAGGAACTGGTGGAGGACGACACGGTGCGTCGGGCGGTGGCCAACGGGATCCTCGGCATCACGGGTGGCCCGAGCCTCGCGACGGCGATCCAGGAGCGGACGACCGACGCGGTCAAGGCCTGCTCGCTGAACCCGCTCTCGTTGCTCGGTGGCGGCGACGGCGGGTGAGCCGCCGGACTCGCACGGGCTCGGGCGGCGTTGGCATGATCGGGGCATGACGACGCACGAACGACCCTTCGGCCGGTACTACGAGGACTTCGAGCCCGGGGACATCTACAAGCACTGGCCGGGCAAGACGATCACCGAGTACGACGACCACCTGTTCTGCATGATCACGATGAACCATCACCCGCTCCACACGAACGCGTACTTCGCGGAGCAGGAGACGGTGCACGGCAAGAACGTCGTGGTCGGGAACCTTGTGTACTCGCTCGTGCTCGGCATGTCGGTCCCCGACGTGAGCGGCGCA
>JALRDW010000021.1 GCA_023262065.1 Acidimicrobiia bacterium
TCTGGGGCGGATTGAGCGAGACCGAGCGTCGTCACCTGCTCGACGCGTGAGTGGCGCCGGGCTCCCGGCGCGGTCGAACCCGTAGCATCGGTCCCGTGACCCGGGATGGTGGCGTCGACGCGAGCGTGACCCCGGGAGCACGGGAGGCCGCGACGGTCCTGCTGGTGCGCGACGCCCCGGAACTCGAGGTCTTCATGCTGCGCCGGAACCTCGAGTCGGCGTGGAACGGCGGCGTGCACCTGTTCCCGGGCGGAGCGCTCGAGCCCGGTGACCGGGACGACGCGGTGCGGGTCCGCTGCCCGGATCGCAGCGACGCCGACGCGAGCGTGCGGCTCGGGCACCGACGCGGCGGCCTCGGGTACTGGGTGGCGGCGATCCGCGAGGCGTTCGAGGAGGCCGGCGTGCTGCTCGCCCGTCATGGCGACGGCCGGGCCCTCGACCCCCGGGACCCGGTCTGGACCCGGCTCACCGGGGCGCGCGACGCGCTCAACGCCGGCGACCTCGACCTGCGGGCGGTCCTCGACGAGGAGGAACTCGTCCTCGACGTCGGAGCACTCGAGGTGTTCGCGCACTGGGTCACCCCGCCGGGGCAGATCCGTCGCTACGACACCTGGTTCTTCGTGGCTGCGGCCCCCGAGGGCCACACCTACGAGCACGACGCGGTCGAGACGGTCGCGTCCGTCTGGATGCGGCCCGGGGACGCGGTGGCCGCGAACGATCGTGGGGACATCGATCTCATCCTCCCGACCCGCCGCAGTCTCGAGGCGCTGTGCGCGTTCCCGGACGCCGCCGCCGTGGTGGACCACGCCCGGCGGATGGGTGGCGACGGCACGCACCGCGTGCGACTCGCGGACGACGTCGGCGGGGGCGAGTGCATCCCGGCACCGGACGACGTCGGCTCCGGGACGGACTCGTGAGCGAGTTCCCCGTCGGGGTGGCCGTCGCGCTCTCGCCCCTCGTGCGTCGGGTGCTCGCGCCGAACGCGAGCCACATGACCGGTCCCGGCACGAACACCTACCTCATCGGCGTCGACGAGGTCGCGGTCGTCGATCCGGGTCCCGACGACGCGGGCCACGTCGACGCGATCATCGGTGCGGCCTCGGCCGAACGGATCCGGTGGATCCTGCTCACCCACACCCACGCCGATCACTGGCCGGCCGCCATCACCCTCGCGGCCCGTACCGGCGCGCCGATCCTCGCGCATCCGACGCGCGAGCCGGGGCTGCGGCTCGACGGTCGACTGCGTGACGGCGACGCGATCGAGGGCAGCGAGTTCCGGCTCGAGGCGCTGCACACACCCGGTCACGCGCCGAACCACCTGTGCTTCCGACTCGTCGAGGAGCGGGTGCTCCTCACCGGCGACAACGTGCTCGACGGTATGTGGTCGGTCATCTCGCCGGATCGGGGCGGCGACATGGCGACCTACCTCACGTCCCTGCAGCGGATGCGCGCGGTCCGCAGTGCGTGGCTCGCGCCGGCACACGGCCACGCGATCGAGGATCCCCGGGCCCGGATCGACGAGTACCTCCAGCACCGACGCGACCGCGAGCGTCAGATCCTGCGGTCGATCCGTCGCGAGCCGACGACCATCCCGAAGCTCGTCGACCGGCTCTACCCGGACCTCATCGAAGCACTCGTCCCGGTCGCCCGACGGCAGGTGCACGCGCACCTGCTCAAGCTCCGCGACGAGGGTGCGGTGATCGGGCGCAGCTCACGCACGGTCTGGCGCGCCGGCTGATCGCTCAGGCGTCGCGGGCCTCGAGCGCCGCCGCCGCGGCCTCGAGGATCCGGGCGGTGCACCCGGCCATGTCGAGGGGCGGCAGCAACTCGGTGGCGATCCGGGCGGCGAGGTCGCGGAAGGCCTCGGCGGCCGGGCCGGTACCGGCGAGTGCGACCGGGGCCCCCGTGTCGCCGCCCTCGCCGACCGCCGGCTCGAGCGGGATGCGACCGACGAGCGGTGCCCCGGTGCGCTCGGCGAGCGCTGCACCGCCGCCCGAACCGAAGACTGCGATGCGTTGGCCGTCGGGCAGCGCGAGCTCGCTCATGTTCTCGACCACCCCGGCGACGTGCAGGTGGGAGCGGCGGGCCATGTCGGCGACCCGCACCGCGACCTGCTGCGCGGCGCGGGCCGGGGTCGTGACGACCAGCATCTCGGTCTGCGGGAGGAGACGGGCGAGGCCCATCTGCACATCGCCGGTACCCGGCGGCATGTCGATGAGGAGGTAGTCGAGCGCGCCCCAGCGCACATCCGTGAGGAACTGCTCGAGCGCCTTGGTGAGGATGAGGCCGCGCCACATGAGCGCGCTGCCCTCGTCCTCGACGAGGAACCCCATCGAGACGATCCGGAGCCGGCCGGCACCGACCGGGAGGTCGTTGGGGTCGATCTTGCCGTCGGACCCGCCGAGCCGCTGGGCGACGCCGAGCATGCGCGGGATCGAGAAGCCCCAGATGTCGGCGTCGAGCACGCCGACGGTGAACCCGCGGGCGGCGAGTGCCGCGGCGAGGTTCACCGTGACGCTGCTCTTGCCGACCCCGCCCTTACCCGACGCGATCGCGAGCACGCGGGTGGTGGCCGGGA
>JALRDW010000125.1 GCA_023262065.1 Acidimicrobiia bacterium
GAACTCCCCTGGGGGCACCTCGTCGCCGGAACGTGGCCGACCCGTCGGCACCGGCCCGGTGGCACATGAGGTCCTGTGGTGCAGTTTGGAGTGCACGCCGCCCTGTCAAGGCGGAGGCCGCGGGTTCAAATCCCGTCAGGACCGCGAGGCGAGCGATGCCCCCGGCATCGATCGCGCCCGGCCGGGTAGCTCAGTTGGCAGAGCGCGCGCCTGAAAAGCGCGAGGTCACCGGATCGACGCCGGTCCCGGCCACCCCGCCACCGCTCGGGTCCCCGAGGATCCGCCCGGTGCACAGCGAGACGCGAACGACCCCGGGCCGATGGCCCGGGGTCGTCTTCGTGTCCGGGGCGGGGTCGCCGACCGCGCGCCCCGGACCACACCGGTCCGAGGGGGATCAGACCGGGTAGGCGCCGGCCTCCTGGGTGCGGGCGAGGAAGGCCCGGACCTCGGAGGCCCGGAACCGGCGGTGGCCGCCGAGGGTCCGGATGGCCGAGATCTTCCCGGCCCGGGCCCAGCGGGTCACGGTCTTCGGGTTGACGCGGAACATGGCCGCGACCTCGGCCGGGGTGAGGAGGGCCTCACCGTCGATCGGGTGGTCCTGGTACATGGCGGATCTCCTGATGGTCCGGGGCGTCCGCCCCATTCGGGTGGGACGCCGGGTCCGATCGGATCGGGGGGTCCCGACCGGCCTCGGCGCATTCGCTGTTGCTGGACGTCAATGTACCCTTGAGGATTCCTTGAGTCAATACTTACTTTCCGACGAGGTGCGGCGTCTCGGCACCGAGCGGCCGTGCGGGCCCGGATCCCCGGGCTGCCGGCCGGGTCGGAGCCCGAGGGGCCGGATCCGGACACCGTCGGTATCCTCGGCCCACCATGGCCGGCATCCTCGCGATCGCGAACCAGAAGGGCGGCGTCGGCAAGACGACGACGGTCCACGCCCTCGGCACCGCGCTCGCGGTCCGGGGCCATCGGGTGCTCCTCGTGGACCTCGATCCCCAGGCCTGTCTCACCTACTCGCTCGGGCTCGACCCGGAGGGGCGCGGCACCTCGCTCCACGACGTGCTCGCCGGTCGCACTCCGGCCGAGCGGGTCGCGGTCCGGGTCGGGGGGGTCACCGTGCTGCCCGCCTCGATCGAACTCGCGGCCACGGAGGTGGGGCTGCTGAACCGGACCGGACGGGAGTACGCACTCGCCCGCGCGCTCGAACCGCTGCGTGGTTCCTTCGACGTCGCCCTCCTCGACTGTCCGCCCTCACTCGGCATCCTCACGATCAATGGGCTCACCGCCGCCGACGCCGTCGCCGTGCCGTTGCAGTGCGAGACGCTCTCCCACCGGGGCGTCGGGCAGTTGCTGGAGACCATCGCCGATGTGCGGGCGTTCACCCAGCCGGACCTCGAGGTGCTCGGGGTCCTCGCCACGATGTTCGACGGGCGCACCCGACACGGCCGCGAGGTCGTGGCCGACGTGCGTGAGCGCTACGGCCTCGACGTCATCGGCCCACCGATCCCGCGTTCGGTGCGGTTCGCCGAGAGCCCGGCCGCGGCCCGCTCGATCATCGAGCACGCACCGACCTCGCCCGGCGCGATCGCGTACCGCGAGATCGCGCAGCGGGTCGCGGTGCGCCTCGGGCTCGAGCCCGCCGTCGCCGCGGTCCCGGACATCCGCACCGCATGAGCGAGTCCCCGCGGGCCCCCTTCTTCTCCGCCGCGCAGCGCCGGCCGGGGACCGTGGTGCTCGAGTGCGAGCGCTGCAAGGGACGCACCCGGGTCTCCTACGTGGAGTTCGTGCGGTACCACCTGCCCCTCTGGGGCTGGATGCCGTGGCGCCACCACTCCCGATGGATGCAGTGCCCCTCCTGCCACCGTCGGGCCTGGGTGGCCGTGCACTGGTTCGCCTGAACGGCACGCACCGCCCGCTCCGGCTCGGTGTGCCTCAGGCTCGCTCCACGTGGGCACGACCGTGCCCGTCGACGATCTCACCGACCGCCCACGCCTGGTGGCCCGCGGCGCGCACCGCGTCGAGCGCGTGCTCGACCTCCCGGGCCGGCACGACCGCGAGCATCCCGAGCCCGAGGTTGAAGGTCGCCTCCATCTCGGCGTCCGCGATGTCCCCGGCCGTCTGCACCTCGGCGAAGATCCGCGGCTCCTCCCAGAGCCCGCGGTGCACCACGCCGTCGACCCCATGCGGGAGCACGCGGACGAGGTTGCCGGCGATGCCACCACCGGTGACGTGTGCGAACGCATGGACCTCGACCCTGCGTCGCAGCGCGGCCATCGCCGGCGCGTAGATCACGCTCGGCCGCAGCAGTTCCTCACCGAGCGAGTGACCCCAGCCCTTCCACGCGGGTGCGGAGAGGTCGCGACCCGCCCGATCGATGAGGGCACGACGTGCCAGGGAGTACCCGTTGGATCGGAGCCCCGGGCTCGCGAATCCGATGACGCGGTCGCCCGCGCGCACATGCTGGGGGAGGATCGCGTCGCGGCCGACGATGCCGACGGCGAAGCCGACGAGGTCGAACTCGCCGGGCGCCATGAGGTCGGGGTGCTCCGACATCTCCCCGCCGATGAGCGCGCATCCGGCCTGACGGCACCCCTCGGCGACGCCCTCGACGATCGCGTCGACCATGTCCGGGTCGAGCGAGCCGACCGAGATGTAGTCGAGGAAGAGCAACGGCTCGGCTCCCTGCACCGCGATGTCGTCCGCGCTCATCGCCACGAGGTCGATGCCGATCGTGTCGTACTTCCCCACGAGGCGGGCGATCATCGACTTCGTGCCGACGCCGTCGGTCGACGCGACGAGGACGGGGTCCTCGAGCTTGTGGTGGCCGAGGGAGAACAGTCCACCGAACCCGCCGAGGTCGCCGAGCACCTCCGGTCGGAAGGTCGAGCGGACGTGGGCCTTGATGCGCTCGACCGCAGCCTCGCCCGCCTCGATGTCGACGCCGGCGGACCGGTAGGTGAGCGGCGCGTCGGGGCGGTCGGTCATCGTGCGTCGGCCGGGGTGCTCGACGGCTCCGCACCGGGCGCGGGCGCCTCGAGCAGGAGCTTCGCGTCGTCGAGCGGCACCGGCACCGGGTACTCGCCGGTCAGGCACGCGGTGCAGAAGGACTCAGCCGCCGCGCCCGTCGCGGCCGTGAGCCGATCGATCTCGAGGTACGCGAGGGAGTCGACCCCGAGGTACTCCCGGATCTCCCCGACCGAGAGGTCGGCCGCGAGCAGTTCGCTCCGGCGACCGGTGTCCATGCCGTAGAAGCAGGGCCAGCGGTACGGCGGCGAGGAGACCCGGAAGTGCACCTCCGCGGCCCCGGCCTCGCGCAGCATGGTGATGACCTGACGGGTCGTCGTCCCACGCACGATCGAGTCGTCGACCACCACGAGTCGCTTGCCCGCGATGTTCTCCGGGAGGGGGTTGAGCTTCATGCGGACCCCGGCGCCGCGCATCTTCTGCGAGGGCTGGATGAAGGTGCGTCCGACGTAGCGGTTCTTCACCAGGCCATCGCCGTACGGGATGCCGGAGGCCCGGGCGAAGCCCTGCGCGGCCGGGATCCCCGACTCGGGCACCGGGACGACCATGTCCGCGTCCACCGGCGCCTGCTTCGCGAGTGCCTCGCCCATGCGTTGGCGCGCCGTGTGCACCGTGTGGCCGTAGAGCCGGGTGTCCGGACGGGAGAAGTACACGAACTCGAACAGGCACAGGCGCGGCTCGGGCTCGGCCCACCGCACCTCGCGCCGCACCCCCGTCGCATCGATGACGATCATCTCGCCCGGCTGCACGTCACGCACGTAGTGCGCACCGACGAGGTCGAGCGCGGCCGACTCGCTCGCGAACACCCATCCGCCGCCGTCGAGCCGACCGAGCACGAGCGGCCAGAAGCCGTGCGGATCGCGGGCACCGATGAGGTGCGAGTCGTCCATGAGCACGAACGAGAACCCGCCCTGGAGCTTGGGCAGGACCTTCTCGAGCGCGAGCTCGAGCTCCTTGCCGTCCGAACGCTCCTCCGGCCACGCCCGCGCCACGAGTTCGGCGACGAGGGCGGAGTCGGTGGTCGAGTCGACGGACTCGTGCACCGGCTCGAGGCCGGGCAGCATCCCGAGTTCCGCCGCCAGCGCCTCGGTGTTCGTGAGGTTGCCGTTGTGGCCGAGTGCGAACCCGGCCTCGCCGACGGAGCGGTACACCGGCTGCGCGTTGCGCCAGGACGACGAGCCGGTCGTCGAGTAGCGGTTGTGTCCGATCGCGATGTGCCCGTGCAGCGACGCGAGATTGCGCTCGTCGAACACCTGGGTGACGAGACCCATGTCCTTGACCACGGTGATCGTGGCACCGTCGCTCACCGCGATACCGGCCGACTCCTGGCCGCGGTGCTGCAGGGCGAAGAGTCCGAGGTAGGCGAGGTGGGCCACCGGCTGGTTCGGTGCGTAGACGCCGAAGACGCCGCAGTAGTGACCGAGCGAGGACCCCACGGGGGTGGAGTCTCGCACACCGCGCCACACCACGGTCGGCCCGGACGCTCCGTTCGGGTCCGGGGCCGCACGGCGTCGTCTACCTTCTCCCCCATGACCGAGCGCCCCACCGCCGACGGCGGCACCTTCGAGCCGTGGGATCACGGGTTCAGCCTGTGGTTCACCGGCCTCTCGGGGGCCGGGAAGTCGACGGTCGCCAACGAGGTCGCCGCGGCCC
>JALRDW010000127.1 GCA_023262065.1 Acidimicrobiia bacterium
TCGCCTCGGGCTGCATCACGTCGGCGGTGGCTTCGGCGATCGCCTCCTTGACCTGCCGCTGCGCGCGACCGTCCTCGGCCTTCGTGGCCTTCTTCTTGGCGGCGACGGCCTTGCGGCTCGTGACCCCGCGTACGGGCCGGCGCAGCGAGAAGATCCAGCCGACCCCGGGTACCGGCTTGCCGCCGACGAGTCGACCGGTGTCGAAGAGCCACTCGTACTCGCCGTGGAACTCCTGGAAGGAGTCGTTCGAGAGCACGGACGCACCGGTGCGGTTCGCGATCTGGAGCAGGAATCCGTCACCCCGACCCACGGCGCCCGCCGGCGGCGACACGACCCCGCCGGAGGCCTCGAGGCGTGCGAACTCGTCCCGTTCGGAGGAGTCGATGCGGTGCTCGAAGGACGCGTCGACGACCACGGTGAGGATGGCGTCCGGGTGCTCGACCGTGAAGGCCGCGAGCGCCTCGTTCAGTTGGGCGAGGCTCGGCTCGGTGCGACCCTCGGTCGCCAGGTTGGATCCGTCGATGACGAAGTGCTCGTTGCGCACGCTGGTTCCTCGTTCGGGGGTACGGCGCTGACCCGGGCGAGGCTAGGCGGCGGGGCGGACGGGCCCCGGCTCGTGCCCGGGAACCGGCCGGGCGCGGCTCAGCAGGTGCAGGGGGAGACCCCGCACCGGGGACACCCCGTCCGGTAGCGCTCGAGCGCCTCGTCGAGGTCGAGCCCCAGCTGGTTGGCGATGGACGCGACCCAGGCGACGACGTCACCGAGTTCGTGGAGTTGGTCGTCCCGGGTGCCCTTGCGGATCGCCTGGGCGAGTTCGCCCACCTCCTCGGTGAGCCAGGCGACCGAGGCGGGCAGCCCGCGGGCCCGGTCCTGCGCCCCGAAGGTCGCCTCGATGATGGCCTGGAGGTCGCGGGTCTCCACCGGGTCAGCCGAGGTGTGCGAGCAGTGCGGCGGCGCGCGCGGCCCGACGCTCCCGGAACTCCTCGGGTGCCACGACCTCGGCCCCCGGCCCGATCGCCACGAGGAAGTGCTCCAGCCGGCTCGGCCCGTAGACGACGACCTCGGCGCGGACCCGGCCGTCCTCGAGGGGGGTCAGGGTCGAGACGTCGACGTCGTCGATCGCATCGAGGATCGCCGGGTCGACGTCCACGGTGATCGGCACCGCGATGGCGCTGAGGTCGAACCCCTCGGGGAGCGGTCCGAGCGGCGGCGGATCGAAGCGGTGATCGCCGGGCACGAGGGTGATGATGCGATCGATACGGAACCACCGGAGCGCGTCCTTGGCCCGGTCCCGCGCCAGCAGGTACCAGCTGTCACTGAGGGCCACGACGTCGTAGGGATCCACCTCGCGCTCGGTGACCTCGCCGCTGTCGCTCACGTAGCGGATGTGGATCGATTGGCTCTGGGCCCGGGTCCCGCCGATGCACTCGGCGACCTCGTCCTTCATGGGCGGGTCGTCGGCGATCACGGGATAGGTCTGACCGACCAGCGCGGTCAACTTCTCCTTGGCGGTCCGCAACGCGAGGTTCTGGGTGTCGCCCATGGTTCCGTACTGGGTGGCCGCGATGAGCAGGGCGACCGACACGCCGATCTCGGGCGGGTCGGACTCGAGGTCGCGCAGCCAGTTCGACTTCGACACCATGAGGATGCCGTCCTCGACGTAGTACGCGTCGGTCAGGTCGAGTTTGTCGCCGCTGATCAGACGCCGTTCGAGGTACACGAGGTCGTTGATCCAGCCGATGAGCACGTCGTAGCTGACGTTGAACTCGGTCGCGGCGGCGCGCAGGTCGACGTCCCCCTGTTCCTCGGCCCGTGCCGTGAGCTCGGTGAGGATCCGGAGTTGGTCCTTGAGGCCGAATGGCGGCATCAGTCGACCTCCGTCTGCGGCGTGAGCCAATCCCGGACCATGGTGAGGAGTTCCGGTGGTCCGGTGACGCGCGCGTGGTTCCCGAACCGCAACGCCCGGATCACGAAGGACACGTAGTGGCGCACCTCGACCTCGATGAGGACGCGGCCGTCCGGTTCGATGGTCGTCGTCGAGCCGTCGAAGGTGCGCTCGATCATGCCCTGGTGGTCGACGTCGGTCTCGATCGTGGCGGTGACCACGGGATCCGGTCCCCACTCGTTCGGATCGAGGCAGAACTCGGTGGCCCAGTCGAGACCGTCGGGGACGGTGAACGCACCCGGCTCCCCGATGCGTTCGATGGTCGGGTCGCCGACCTCGATCCGATCGAGGCGGAACCGCTTCCGACGGTCGGATTCGACCTCGTGAGCGAGCAGGTACCAGGAGGTCCGCCAGGAACCGATGCGGTACGGCTCGACCGTCCGGAGTGTGCCCTTGTACCGGAAGCGCACGAGCCGTCGATCGGCGACGCCGGGCTGCAGCTCGCGCACGATGGCGGGGACACGCACGGCGACGTTCGCGTTGCGGTCGTCGAGCGATTGGCCGAGTTCGTCCCGCGGTGCCTCCTCGCGCGGTCCGCTCACCCAGACGGCCCGCGCCGCCTTGAGCAGCGCGGCTCGTTCGTCGAGGGTGAAGAAGGACGGCTTGATCCGGTAGGCCTGCATCTGGTCGTTCCACTCGATCTCGATGCCCGCCTGGTGGTGCAGGTCGTCGATGTCCCGACCGAACTTCTTGCGCAAGGCCTCGTTCACCGGACCGGAGTACTCGGTGAGCTCACGACCGACGTCCTTGAGCTTGACCCACTGGCCGCGCCGATCGCGGAAGAAGGCGGCGAGCAGCAGGTTGCGCTCGAGCGGTTTCGTCTGCGGTTCCTTGTCTCCTGCCACGGAGGGGAGTGTGGCAGACGGACCCGCCGGTTGTCGCCGGTTTCAGCCCGCTTTGCGCAGCACCACGAAGGTGCGGCCCGGGCGGGCCCCGACGGCGAGGTAGGGGCGCAGCGGTCCGGCCCATGCGATCTCGGCCCGGGTGCGGCCGGCGACCCGGAGCGCGTGGAGCGCGTGGAGCAGGGGGGCACGCCCGGCGCCCCGACCCACGAGGTCGGGCCGGCTCGCCACCGGTCCGATCCACCCGTCCCGCAGCACGTCCCGGGCGCAGAGCGCCGCGATGCCGTGCTCGTCCACTGCGGCGGTGAGCCCGCCCCGCTCGGCCGCGGCGACGAACTCGACCTCCCAGTGGGGCCAGTGCGTGCGGCACCAGGCGGCGACCTCGTCCCCGGTCACCTCGGCGGGCGGCTCGGCCGGGACGGGAGGCGGCGCGTGGAGCGGGACCTCGAGGTTGAGGGCGGCCTCGCCCCGCGCGTACCCGGCGGCCTCGAGGAGGGCGAGGAGTCCGAGTTCGGTGACGTCGACCCCCGGCCACAGGTACCGGGGCGCGTCGCCACCCACCCGGAAGGAGGTCGCGCCGGCCTGCCGCAGGTGGGTCTCGGCCTCGTGGACGAGGGTCCGGCCGATGCCGCGGCGGCGGGCCGGTCGATCCACGACGATGAGGCGGATCGAGCCGACGGTGCCGTCGAGGGCGCAGGCGACGACCCCGACCCCGGGGTCGCCGAGCACACGGACCGCCGGATCGACGAGCAGGGCGCGCGTGAGTTCATCGGCGGTCGGCGGATCGTTGAGCGCCCGCGCACACAGGGCCGCGAGCGCGCCCGCGTCCGCGTCGATCACCCGATCACTGCACGCAGGCGGCGGCCAGGCTGCTGAGCGCGATGCCGCGCCGGGCCTGGCGGATCACGTGCTCGTCGAGGCCGTCGGTGAGGTACGCGAAGGACAGCCCGGTCTCAGGGTCGGCCCATGCGATCTGCCCGAACGCGCCGTTGTGCCCGAACGTCCCGGCGGAGTTCGTCCTCCCGAACCCGCGCATCGCGGCGAGGCCGTCGTCGCCCGCGGTCACGAGGCCGAGCGTGCGGGCCGCGGGTACACCGGTCCACACGTCGGGCAGGCGGCTGCGCACGTTCGAGCGGGCGTCCTCGAGGACACGCTCGTCCCAGATGCCGTGCGCGTTGTGCAGGAGCTCCTGGTAGAAGACCACGAGGTCGCGGGCCCGCATGATCCCGCCG
>JALRDW010000050.1 GCA_023262065.1 Acidimicrobiia bacterium
TGCCGGCATCGCAGGCGAGGCGGACGACGGCGAGCAACACCTGCGCCTCGGCGATCTCCGTCACCTGCGGCAGGATCTCGGTGAGCAATGCGGCAGGGACCGGGACCGTCGACGCGGTCTCGGTGAGGAAGGCGCGCTCCATCTCAGGAGCGCCTTGGGCGTGCGGCAGGACGCGGGACCACGGCTAGAGTGCTCCCGGTTCGCGGTAGAGCTCGAGGTCGGCGAAGCGGGCGGTGCCGTCGAAGAAGCGGAGGTTGATACTGCCGACTGGGCCGTTGCGGTGTTTGGCGACGATGATCTCGGCGACGCCCTGCTTCTCCGTCTCTTGGTCGTACTTGTCCTCGCGGTAGATGAAGAGGACGAGATCGGCGTCCTGCTCGATCGACCCGGACTCGCGCAGGTCCGCGAGCATCGGCCGCTTGTCCTGGCGGTACTCGAGCTGCCGGTTGAGCTGGGCGAGCGCCACCACGGGGCAGTCGAGCTCGCGGGCGAGGATCTTGAGGCCGCGGGAGAGCTCGGCCACCTCGTTCTGTCGGCTCTCGACCTTGCCGGGTGAGGACATGAGTTGCAGGTAGTCCACGACGATCATCCCGAGGTCGCCGTGCCGGGCCTTGATCCGCCGGGCCTTGGCCCGCATCTCCATCACCGTGCAGTGCGGGTTGTCGTCGATGTAGAGCGGCGCCTCGCCGAGGTGACCCATCGCGGTGCTCAGCCGGGTCCAGTCGGCATCGGTGAGGTTGCCCGTCTGGAGCTTGCGCGCCTCGACGCGGGCCTCCGAGGACAGCATGCGCTTGGTGAGTTCGACCGCGCCCATCTCCATCGAGAAGAAGATGACGGGCCGGCGCGTCGCGATCGCCACGTTCGACGCCGCACCGAGCGCGAACGAGGTCTTCCCCATGCCCGGGCGTGCCGCCACGATGACGAGGTTCGAGGGCTGTACGCCGAGCAGCAGCGCGTCGAGATCGGTGTAGCCGGTCGGCACCCCCGTGACCGCACCGTCCTCGTGGTACATCGTCTCGAGCTGGTTCACCGTCTCGGTGACCGTGTCGAAGATGCGCACCATGGACTCGGCCACGCGCTTCTCGGCCACCTCGAAGATGCGGGCCTCGGCGCGGTCGACCGTCTCGGTGACGTCGTCCGGCTGCGAGTAGGCACTCTCGGCGATCTCGCCGGCGACCGCGATGAGCCGGCGCAGCAGCGCGAGCTCGCCGACGATGCGCGCGTAGTGGCTCGCGTTCGCCGACGCCGGCGTCCCACCCTGGATGCGCATGAGTGCGGGGCGACCGCCGAGCGGTTCGAGCAGTTCGGCCCGCCGCAGCTCCTCGGCGACCGTCACCGGGTCGACGGGTTCGCCCTGACCGTAGAGCCCCATGATCGCCGTGAAGATGTGACCGTGCGCGGGCTTGTAGAAGTCGGCCTCATCGACCCGGGCCTCGACGGCCGCCGTGATGGCGTCGCGCGAGAGCATCATCGCCCCGAGGAGCGACTCCTCGGCCTCGAGGTTGTGCGGGGGGATGCGGCCGCGCTCGGCCCGCGCCTGACGCTCGCGCGCCTCCTCGATCGACTGGACCACCTGAGCCTCCAACCCCACGCCCGGCCCGATCCACCGTCGACCCACTCGCGCGAACGCCCCGCATCGTCGCGTGCCCGGCCTGTGGGTATGAAGTGGACAGGGTTGGGAATTCCCTGTGTATTCGCTGTGGACATCGCGCCTCGTCGTCCACAGGCCTGTGGACGACGGAGGGAGCATCGCGGCGGGGTCGGACACGGGTCCGGACGCGACGGGGCCCGGTCCTGCGACCGGGCCCCGTGCATCGTTCGATGGTGGGGACGCCTACTCGGCGACCACCTCCACGGTGATGGTGGCGACGACGTCGGCGTGGAGCTTGATGCTCACCTCGGTCTCACCGACCTCCTTGATCGGCTCGTCGAGGACGACCGTGCGCCGGTCGACCTCGTGACCCGCAAGGGCCGCGATGGCCGAGGCGATGTCGGCGGTGCCGACCGAGCCGAACAACTTGCCGCCCTCCCCGGCCCGGGCCGGGACGGTGACCCGCTGCCCGCCGAGCCGACCGGCGATCGCCTCGGCCGCCTCCCGCTCACGCCGGTCGCGGGCGCTGCGGCTGCGGCGCATCGACTCGGCCTGGGCGATGACGCCCTTCGTGGCCTGCATCGCGAGGCCGCGCGGGACGAGGTAGTTGCGGGCGTAGCCGTCGGCGACCTCACAGAGGTCGCCCTTCTTGCCGAGGTTCTCGACGTCGGTGCGCAGGACGACCTTCACTCGGCCACCTCCTCGGTCGCGCCGACGGTGTCGACGACCTCGACGGTCTCGACACCCTCGACCGTCACGCCCTCGGGCAGTTCCTCGGTCACGGTCTCGACCACGGCCTCGGTCTGCTCGCGGGGCCCACGGTCGTCGCGATCACGGCGGCCGCCCTTCGAGCGCTGCGTCACCTGACGGACCGTGTACGGCAGCAGGCCCATCTCACGGGCGACCCGGATCGCCCGGGCGATCTCACGCTGCTGGGTGTTGTTGCCGGTGACCCGGCGGGCGCGGATCTTGGCCCGCTCGGACATGAACCGCCGGAGCAGGTTGACGTCCTTGTAGTCGATGTAGTCCACACCGTCGCTGATGAGGATCGACACCTTCTTCTTGACCGGGCGACGTCGGTCCGCGCCTGCGGACTTCCCCCGCCGATCCCTGCTGTCTCGTGCCATCTCGAAGTTCTCCTGTCACTTCCGTGGAGGGACCACGCCCTAGAAGGGCTCCTCGTCCCCGAATCCGTCGTACGCCGGGGCCGGCTCGTTCGAGGTCGGGCGGGCGCTGCCGCCGCCACCGCCGCCGAAGTCGCCGCCACCGCGACGCTCCACCCGGCGCACCTCGGCGCTCGCCCACCGCAGGCTCGGCGCCACCTCGTCGGCGATGATCTCGACGACGCTGCGCTTCTCGCCCTGCTCGGTCTCCCAGGACCGCTGCTCGAGGCGACCGGTGACCACGATGCGCATCCCCTTCTGGAGGGACTCGCTGCAGTGGTCGGCCATCTCGCCCCACACCACGACGTTGAAGAACGACGTGCGCTCCTCGGTCTCGTTGGTCTGCCGGTTCGTCCACCGACGGCTCACCGCGACGCCCAGCGTCGCCTTGGCCTGGCCGCCGGCCGTGTACCGGATCTCGGGGTCCCGGGTGAGGTTGCCCACCACGGTGATCGTGTTGTCAGCCATCTCGTGCTCCTTCGCGTCTCGTGACGCCGCTCGGGCGTGCGCCCCGCGGGCTACGCCTCGTCCGCCGCGGGCGCCGGTGCGGCCCCGCCGAGCCGTCCGTAGACGGCCTCGGGGATCCGCAGCACCTTGTGGCGGATGACCTGGTCGGACAGGGAGAGCGTGCGGTTCAGCTCGTCCATCGCGGCGGGCTCGGCCTTCGCCTGGAAGACCACGTAGAAGCCCTCCCAGCGATGCTTGATCTCGTACGCGAAGCGACGCTTGCCCCACACATCGAGCGGACCACGGACGGCGCCCTGGGACTCGATGAGCTTGATGGAGGACTCGACGCTGGACCGGATCGTCTCCTCTTCCAGATCCGCGTCGAAGATGACCATGACTTCGTACGGCCTCAAGGGCTTCGTACCTCCTTCGGACCGCAGCACGCTGCGGGCTCCCGGGCCGGAGGGGTCACCACCCGATGTGGTGCTCCGCCGAGGAGCAGGGTCTCGGTTGTCACCCCCGGACCCGTGGTGCGGTTCCGAGGGAGACGGCAGGGTAGCAGCACCCCGTCGCGGATCTATCGGTCGGGACCCTACGGAGGGGGTCGGACACCGCGACGCCGTGCCCCGGCACTCGGGGGACTAGGGGTTGGCCGGGGCCTCGGCCGGGGTCCGCGTGACCTCGATGCCGTCGCCCGCGTAGAGCTGCAGGGCCTCCGGCATCTGGTCGGTCATGTGGTACGTCTCCTCGCTCGAGGGGAACGTGCCGGCCCGGACGTCGGCGCAGAACCGGGCCACGGCCTCGGTGGCCTCCCGGCCGAGCTCGGCGTAGCGGCGGACGAACCGGGGGGCGATCCGGTCCTCGAACCCGAGCAGATCGGCGGAGACGAGCACCTGGCCGTCGCAGTGACGACCCGCGCCGATGCCGATCGTGGGCACCTCGATCGCGTCGGTCACCATGCGGGCCACCCCGTCGGGCACGCACTCGAGGACGATGGCGAAGCAGCCGGCCTCGGCGAGGGCGACCGCGTCGTCGACGATGCGGCGCGCCGCGTCGAGCTGCTTGCCCTGCACCCGGAACCCGCCGATCGCGTGGATCGACTGCGGGGTGAGGCCGAGGTGACCCATCACCGGGATCTCGGTGTCGAGGATCGCCGCGATCGCGTCGAGACGCTTGCGCCCGCCCTCGAGCTTCACCGAGCCGGCGCCGGCGCGCACCAGCGCCGCCGCGTTGCGGACCGTCTCCTCGCGCGACACGTGGTAGCTCATCCACGGAAGGTCACCCACCACGAGCGCGTGCGGCTTCGTGCGGGCCACTGCGGCGATGTGGTGGGCCATGTCCTCGGTGGTGACCTGGAGCGTGTCGTCGTAACCGAGCGCGACCATGGCGAGGCTGTCGCCGACCAGGATCATGTCGACACCCGCCGCGTCCGCGATTCGGGCACTCGGGGCGTCGTGCGCAGTGACCATGACGAGGGGTTCGCCGCCCTTGCGGGCCCGGATGTCGGGCGCCGTGACGGGTCGGCCGCGACCGGCGGTGGAGGCCATCTCGTACTCCTTCGACGTCCAGGGCACGGACGGCTCCCGGCGTCCCCTCCAGCGTACCGGCGTCCCGGGGGCCGCTGTCCAGCGGGGGGTAGCGTGCGGGGATGGCCCGTGACTGCGAGAACTGCGGCAGCCCGAGCGACGTGCTCGTCCCGGTGCTGCGGGTCTACATCACGCCCGAGACCTGGGATGCGCCCGGATCGAGCCGCACCCTCGACACCCCCGAGGCCTGGTGCCTGCCCTGCGTGTCGATGTACCCCGCCGAGGTCATCGGCGAGCCGACGGACTGAACCGACGGGCGGGCCCGATGGGCCCGGCTACCCGACCCGGCGGGCCCGATGGGCCCGGCCGTGCAACTCGCGACGGGTGAGGTGGTTCCACCGGCAGTCGTGGCAGACCTCGACGACGTACCGGGCGAACTCGTCGTGCTTGCGGGCGAGGCGTTCGAGTTCGCCCTCGGCCGTGAGGCAGCGGCCGTTGGCGTCGCGGAGTCCGTCGCCGTAGACGTAGGACACGAGGCGGAGGGTGTCCTCGGCGCAGATCGGACAGGGCCGGCCGGTCGGTTCCCCGACGTGCTTGGCGGCCCGGACGAGCTCGGGATGGGCGTCGCAGACGTCCTCGGTCCGGATCACACCACGCCGCAGGTCCCGGAGCAGGGCCCGGCGGGCCAGGGCGTAATCGGTGTGGCTCGGCACGGGGCCGGAGCCTACCGGCGCCCCCGCTCGTCCGGGCCGGCGGCGGCCCCGACCGGACCCCTGCACCCCGGTGCGCGCCCCCGACTCGCATGACGGTGTTCTCCGATGTATCGTTTCGATACATCGCGGAGCACCATTCGGTGGTCCGCCGACCCCGACCCGAAGGCCCCCGTGCTCGAACTCGCCATCCTCGGCAACCTGAAGCAGGCGCCGGTCCACGGCTACGAGCTGAAGAAGCGCCTGGCCGACACGCTCGGCCCGCTGTGGGGCGTGTCGTTCGGCTCCCTCTACCCGGCACTGCGCCGGCTCGAGCGGAGCGGCGCCATCGAGGTCGTCGACGCCCAGGACGACGCCCCGACGATCCCCTCGACCGGATCCCTCCGCGGTGAGGCCGCCACCGCTCGTCTGCGCCTCGCGCCGAAGCCGAGCCGGCGGGCCCGCAAGGCCTACCGCATCACCGCCCGGGGCGAGGCCCTGTTCTCCGAACTGCTGCGCGATCCCGACGGCGCGGTCGACGACCGCACGTTCGCATTGCAGCTGTCGTTCTTCCGGTTCCTCGAGCCGACCGACCGCCTCGAACTGCTGCAGCGGCGCCGGGCCGAACTCGCTGACCGACTCGCACGGTCCCGCCGGAACCGCACGCCCGCGATCGATCGCTACACGCGCTCCCTCGCGGAGCACCGCACCG
>JALRDW010000132.1 GCA_023262065.1 Acidimicrobiia bacterium
CAAGGCGCCGCAGATGCGCTGGCCGCTGCTTTGCCTCATCGCCGAGCGCGACGAAGTCATTCCCGCCGCACACGCCGAGCGCCTGTACGAGGCCTGGGGCGGTCCCAAGCGCAAGACGATCCTGCGGGAGGCGAACCACAACACCACCGACATCGTGGGGGTCCACCGGTTCCTCCAGCGGCTGTGGCGCAACCTCATCGATGAGGACTCCGGCGAGGTGCACGTGGCCGACGTACCGACTGACGAGGACACGCTCCGGCTGCTGCACCGCACGATCGAGGCGGTGCGCGCCGACATGGAGGGGATGTCCTTCAACACCGCGATCGCCCGGCTCTTCGAACTCAACAACCACCTGACCCAGGTCGTCGCCGCGAACGGCGCGGCACCGCGGGTCGTGGCCGAGGCGATCACGCTCATGGTGGCGCCGCTGGCGCCGCACATCGCCGAGGAGCTCTGGTCCCGGATGGGTCACGCGGGATCGCTCGCGTACGAGCCGTTCCCGGCCGCCGACCCGACGCTCCTCGTCGTGGAGGCGATCGAGGTGCCGGTGCAGGTCAACGGGAAGGTCCGTGGGCGCATCACCGTCCCGGTCGACGCCGACCCGGCGGCGCTCGAGGCAGCGGCCCGTGCCGATGAGCGGGTCGCCGCGCTCCTCGAGGGGACCACGATCCGCAAGGTGATCGCGGTGCCCGGTCGGCTCGTCAACTTCGTCGTCGGCTGACGTCCGTGGCGCGGATCCGGCGCCTCGATCCGGCGGCGACCGTTGCGGCCCTCCGCCACGTGGCCCCGATCGATGCGCGTCGGGCCCGGCTCGTCGTCGTGCGTCGGCTGACGCCGGGCGTCGCCGGCCTCACCCTCGGTCGCTGGATCCTGATCCGGCGCGGTCGCGAGGATGACCTCGCGCTCATCGCCCACGAACTCGTGCACGTGCGGCAGTGGCGGGAGCGGGGCGCGGTGCGGTTCCTCGTCACGTATCTCGCTGGGTACGGTCGCGGGCGCCGGGCGGGACTCGACCATGCCGCGGCGTACGCCGCGATCCCGGCCGAGGTCGAGGCCCGCGCGATCGCCGGTCGCTGAGGTCCGACCGGGTCGATACGATCAGCCCCGGTCGATCCAGGAGGACCGCACGCCGTCGCTCCGGCGGGCCGGTTCCGGATCGCACCCTCGTCGCCGCGGCGCACCGCACCTCCCCCCAGATGTCGTCGCGCGCCCGGCCCTGCGGCGCGCTCCCGTGGAGGGAGGTCCCATGCCCGCCGATCCCGATGCCCCGATCGACCCGTCCGACCCGTCCGACCCGCGTCCCGTCCTCGTGGTGGACGATCCCGCGCCGGCTCGTCCGGCCGCCCGCGCGGTGCCCCTCATCGAGCGGTTCCACGCCCACCGTCACGACCCGCGGGTCGTGGCCGGTGCGCTCGGACTCATCGCGCTGTTCGCAGCGTTCGCGTGGGTCCGCCTCGGAGCACCACACGGCGCCCCCGGGGAGGACGCCGACGCGTGGGCACGGGCGGATCGGGCGGCGGCGCGGGCGCGCGCGGCCGAGCCGGCGCCGGTGATCGTCGCCCAGGTCGCCGGCGCGGTGACCAACCCGGGGCTGGTGCGCCTGCGCGATGGCGACCGCGTCGCTGACGCCATCGCAGCGGCGGGCGGGGCGCGATCGGATGCGGACCTCGATGCGGTCACCCTCGCGGCGCGGGTCGCGGACGGCGAGCGCATCCTCGTGCCGGTGCGCGGGGCCGGCCCTCCGACGGGCGCCGGGGGACCCGACGCCGGACCGGCGCGCGCCGCGGGCGGGCCCGTGCACCTGAACGCCGCGACGGCCGAGGAACTCGAGACGCTGCCCGGCATCGGGCCGTCGCTCGCCGCGGCGATCCTGCGGGAGCGGCAGGCGCGCGGCGGGTTCCGGTCGGTCGACGACCTCGATGCGGTGCGGGGGATCGGCGCGGCCCGCCTCGCGGAACTCGAACCACTCGTGGCGTTGTGATGGTGGGGGCGACACCGGCGCTCATCCTCGCGGCCGTACTGCTCGGCGTGGTGTCCGGCGGTCGGGGCGGGGTGGACCCGGACGCCCCGGTCGTGGCGGGTGCCGGCCTCGCCGCCGCGAGTGCGGTGCTCGCCGCGACGGCCCGGAGGCGCTCGGCGGGAGCGCTCGCGCTCATCGGCCTCGTCGCGCTCGGCGCCGGTGCGTCGTCCCGGGCCCTCGACGGCCTCGACCGGTCCCCGCTGCGCGCTCCGATCGCAGGACGCCACCGTGGCGTGCTCCGTGGCGCCGTGGTCGGGGATCCCGTCACCGGGCCCTGGCGCGTGGCCGTCACGGTCCGCGCCGCGGTCTGGGACGGTGAGGCGGAGCCGCGGCGGTCCGGTGGGGACCGGTCGGTGCTCGTCGTGGCCGCGCCCGGCGACGCGTCGCGGTTCCGGGCGCTCACCGCCGGGGACCGCGTGGCCGTGCGGGGACGACTCGATCCGCTCGACGGTCACGACGGGCGGCTGCGCTGGCGCCACGTCGTGGGTCGGCTCGACGGTGCGACGCTCGAGGATCTCGCGCCCGGGCGCGCCCCGGTGCTGCGCGCGGCCAACGGCATCCGCACGCTCGTGGCCCGGGGTGGGGCCGGACTCCCGGCGCGTGAGCGCGGGGTGCTCGCCGCATTCCTGCTCGGCGACGAGCGGGCGATCCCGCCCGACACGATCGCCACCTTCCGGGCCGCCGGCATGAGTCACCTCCTGGTGGTGAGCGGCGCCAACGTCGCCGCCGTCCTCGCGATCATCGGCCCGGTCACCCGTCGGTCGCCGCTGTTCCTGCGCGGCGTGCTCGGTGTCGGCGCGCTCGCGCTGTTCGGAGCGGCGACCCGATGGGAACCCTCGGTCCTGCGCGCGATCGCGATGGCCTCCGGTGTCCTCATCGGGGCGGTGCTCGGGCGTCCCGTGCGCGGGGCGCGGGTGCTCGCGCTCGCGGTGGCCGCACTCCTGCTGCTCGACCCCCTCCTCCTGCGGTCCGTCGGGTTCCGACTCTCCTGCGCGGCCACCGCCGGGATCACGCTGCTCGCCGGTCCCATCGCCGGTCGGGTGCGTGGTCCGCAGGTGCTCCGGGACGCGCTCGGGGTCACGGCGGCGGCGCAGGTCGGTGTCGCGCCGGTACTGGTCGGGACCTTCGGGTCGGTGCCGCTCGTGGCGATCCCCGCGAACCTCCTCGCCGGGCCGCTCGTAGTACCGATCACGGTCTGGGGGTTCGGGGCCGGGGTCCTCGGTGGAGTCCTCGGTGGCGCGCCGGCCCGGCTCCTCCAGCTCCCGACCCTCGTGGCGCTGCGCGCGGTCGAGGGCATCGCCGCGCTCGCCGCGCGCCACCCCGGGTCGCTCGACGCCCGCGGGCTCGCAGCCCTCGTCGGGCTGGCGGCGACGGTGGGCTGCATCCGACACCTGCACCGGGCGCGCGGGTCCGGGGTCGGCGTCCGGGGCCGGCGGTAGGGTCGCCCCGATGTCGTCCGAGCCCCGATCCGACCGACCCGGCGCGCCCTGCGTCGTGGCGCGGCTCGACGACCTCGGGGTCGGGTCCGATCAGGCGGCGGTGCGGTCCGCGCTCGACGCCGGCGCGGCGGGCGTCGAGATCCCGCTCGATGCGTTGGAGTCGGACGGGGTCCCCGTGGGCGTCGACTGCATCGTGGCGGTCACGGATGTGCCGACCGCGGTGCGAGCGATGGACGCAGGGGCCACAGGACTCCGCATCTGCGCGACCGGGCCGGCTCGCGACGAACTCGTCGCGCTCGCGGTCGGCCGGGGCGTCGGCGCGCACGTCCCGATCGGGCGCGGGGTCCCCGAGGCGGCCCTCGTCGAAGTGGGTGACCTCGATCCCGATGCGGGCGACGACCTCCTCGGTCGCCTCGCCGCACTCACCGACCTCGCGGCGGCCGGGCGCTCGGTCGTCGCGTCGATCGGTGCGGTCGGGCCCGAGGCGACTGCGACGCTCGCAGCACTCGCCACCGCACGCGGCGCGGCGGTGCTCCGGGTCGTCGAGGTGGCCGCCGCCGTGCGGGCGGCCGCGGTGCTGGCCGCGGTCGGCGCCGAGCACGCGGGCCGGTCACGGTGAGCCTGTACGCGGTCAAGGGGACGGACCCGGTGCTCCGCTCGCGCGCACTGGCCGACCTCCTCGACGAGCTCCTCGCCGGCGAGGACCGCAGCCTGGCGGTGGAGGATCTCACCGTCCCCGGTCGCGGGGACGACGGTGGCGGGGCCGAGGGGCGTGAGGCGATCGTCGCCGCCGCCGTCGGGTCCGCCCAGAGCCCGCCGTTCATGACCGCCCGGCGGATCGTCCTGCTGCGCGACTACGAGCACCTGACGACCGACGAGGCCGCGCCGCTCCTCGAGTACCTCGCCGATCCGCTCGACACCACCGACCTCGTGCTCGTCGCGGGTGGGGCGGGTCGGGTCGTCAAGGGACTCACCGACGCGATCAAGCACGGGCGGACGGTGGGGCCCGACTCGGAGAAGACCCTCGACGTGCTCCAGGAGGCGATCTCCGCCGCCGGCATCGGCCTCGACGGCCGGGCCTCGGCCCTGGTGTCCGAGCACCTCGGGGAGGACGCCGGTCGCGTCGGTGCGCTCGTCGAGGTGCTCGCAGCCACCTACGGGGCGGGGGCTCGTCTCGGCGTCGAGGAGGTCGAGCCGTACCTCGGCGAGGCGGGGTCGGTGCCCGCCTACACGCTCACGAACGCGATCGAGCAGGGCGACGCCGCCGCAGCGCTGGCGATCCTGCACCGTCTGCTCACGGTGACGAGCCCGCGCCAACCCAAGCCGATGCACCCGCTGCAGGTCCTCGGCCTGCTCACGGCCCGGTACCGCCGCCTCCTCCGACTCGATGACCCCGACATCGTCACGGAGGCGCAGGCGCACGCCGCGCTCGGGGGCAAGGGTTCGACGTTCCCGGCGAAGAAGGCGCTCGAGGCGGTGCGGGGTCTCGGCTCCGACGGGCTGCGGCGGGCGGTCGATCTGCTGCACCGCGCCGACCTCGAGCTCAAGGGCGCGACGGCGCTGGACCCACAGGCCTCGATCGAGGTGCTCGTGGCCCGCCTCGCGGACCTCTCGTCCCGCAGCCGCGGCGGAGGCCGCGGGGGAGGCGGCCGGCGCTAGGAGGACTGCTTCGCCGCAGCCCTCATCAGGCGCGACGTGCGGCGGGCGGCCGCGTTCTTGTGGATCACGCCCTTCTGGCCGGCCTTGTCGAGGCGCTTCTGGGCGGCCTTGAGCGCCTCGGGGGCGCTCTCGGCGCCCTCGGCGATGGCGCTGCGGGCGGTCTTGACCCGGGTGCGCAGCTCGGACCGGACGCCCTTGTTGCGGACGCGACGCGCCTCGTTCTGGCGGTTGCGCTTCTTCTGGCTCGCGATGTTCGCCATGGTGCGTGTGCGTCGCTCTCTCGGGTCCGGGACTGGGCCGGGTGAGGTTAGCAGGGGGTCGGCGCGGCGCGCCCCTCCGGCCTCCGACCTCCTCCCGGCGGCCACCCCGGGGGACTCGAGGTTCCCCGAGGCGACGGTCCAGCGGCGAGAATGCCCCGGTGACCCCGCTCGAGCAGCTGCGCTGCCTCAGCATCATCGCCCACATCGACCACGGCAAGAGCACGCTCGCCGACCGGTTCCTCGAGATCACCGGGGCGGTCGATGCCCGGGACCTGCGGGCCCAGTACCTCGACTCGATGGACATCGAGCGCGAGCGGGGCATCACGATCAAGGCCCAGAACGTGCGCCTCGACTGGCGGGGGCACGTGATCAACATCGTCGACACCCCGGGACACGTCGACTTCGGGTACGAGGTGTCGCGCAGCCTCGCGGCCTGCGAGGGGGTCATCCTGCTCGTCGATGCGAGCCAGGGGATCGAGGCGCAGACGCTGGCGAACTGCTACCTCGCGCTCGAGCACGACCTCACGATCGTCGCGGCCATGAACAAGATCGACCTGCCGGCGGCCGAACCCGACCGGATCGCGGGTGAGATCGAGCGCGTGCTGGGCATCCCGGG
>JALRDW010000075.1 GCA_023262065.1 Acidimicrobiia bacterium
TCGGTGGCCTCATCGACCGCACGAGGGACAAGGTGGAGCGGGCGGTCCCGACTGCACGCACCCTCGCCCTGCGGCCCGGAGCGGCGACCGGAGTGCTCGAGCACGCGCTCGGCCTGCGCGCACTCGCCCGGTCCGGCCCGATCGCCGTGTTCCCGCGGGCCACCACCCGCCTCGCCCTCGGTTCGATCCGGGTTGGGAAGGCCGCGGATCCCACCTCCGGCTGGAACGCGACTGCGCCGGATCACCTGAACTCGGAGTTCGAGCAGCAGTTGGAGTCGGACCTCCGTCGCGGGGCGACGGCCTGGTTCTTCGGCGCCGCCACCGCCGACACCTTCGCGATCACGCCCCCGACCGCACGTGAGATGGCCGTGCTCGGCACCACTGCGGATACACGAGGCGGTTCGGCGCTCGCGTACGCGAAGCACCTCCACGCGGCGTTCACCGACACCGCCTCCATCACCGGCACCACCGGAGCCACCGCATGACGCGCACCTTCGATATCGACCACGATGACCTGCCGTCGGGCGTCACAACCATCGAGGCCAGCGCCGGGACCGGCAAGACCTACGCGGTCACCCACACGGTCGCCCGGATGGTCGCGGAGCAGGGCATCCCGATCGACCGTTTCCTCATCGTGACCTACACCCGGGCCGCTGCGACCGAACTCCGTCACCGGACCCGCCGTGCCCTCGTCGCCCGCCGGGCCGCGATGTCGCCGGACGACCCGGCGACCCGGGAGCACCTCGCCCGCCTCACCCGGGCGATCGCCGACTACGACGGCGCCACGATCACGACGATCCACGGCTTCTGCCAACTCGCGCTCGGTTCCCTCGGCGTGCAGGCCGGCCGGGTCGGGCGTGACTCGTTCGACGAGGCTGACGAGTCACTGACCCGGGAGGTGGTCCGCGACCACCTGCTCGCAGCGCTCGCCGCCGCCCCCGATGCGCTGGACCGCACGCTCGTCGGCCTCGCCAAGGTGGACGACGCCGAGCGGATCGAGGGCGCGCTCACCGAGGTCGTCCGCCGCCACATGGGCAACCAGGGCAGCGAGCTCGCCGTACCGCCCGAGCCTGAGCGCGAGGACCGCCCGGCGCACCCCGCCGAGGCTCTCGCCGCCGCGTGGGGAACCCTCGTCTCCGCCATCGTCGCCGAGATCACCGACCGACGCCGGCGCGCGGCGGTCGCGACCTTCGATTCGCTCATCACCGATCTGGCCGCGTGCTTCGAGGACGCCGCGATCGCAGTACGTGCTGCGGCGGCGCTTCGCAATCGTTACTCGGTCGTCCTCGTCGACGAGTTCCAGGACACCGACCGGCTGCAGTGGCGCATCTTCGAGCGCGGGTTCGCGAGCACCGAGTTCGCCGATCCCCGCACCCTCGTGATCGTCGGCGACCCGAAGCAGGCGATCTACCGGTTCCGGGGCGCCGACATCGCAACCTACGTCGCAGCGGTCCACGGATCCGAGGACGAACCGCGGACCCTCGACACGAACTACCGATCCGATGCGCACCTGCTCGACGGACTCAACGCGCTGTTCCGGGGCGCGCGCTTCGATGCCGCCGGGCGACTGGCGTACTCGCCGGTCGCCGCGCGGCCCGGAGCACCCGAGCGCAGCGTCGTCGTCGGATCGACGGCACCCGAACCGATCGAGATCCGGTGGACCGATCCTGCCGACGCGGGCGGCGCTCCCGACATCATCCTCGAGGACCTCGGCGCCACGATCGTCGAGCATCTCGCCGGCACCATCCGCACCGTCGATGAGGATGGCGCGCCAGCAGGAGAACGACCGATCACCCCGGGGGACATCGCTGTCCTCGTGCGCAGCAACCACGACGGCGACCTCATCGCCCGAACGCTCGAAGACCGCGGTATCCCGGCCGTCCGCTCCGGCGTCGGCACGGTCGAGCGCTCCCCTGCAGCGACCCAGTGGCGGGTCCTGCTCCACGCCATGGCGCGACCGAGCGATGCGCAGCGAGCGCGACTCGTCGCCACCGGCTGGTGTTTCGGCCTGAATGCGAACGACCTCGACGATGTGACCGTCGCCGAGGTCCAGACCGAGATCGCCACGTGGTCCCGCATCGTGGCGACCGACGGCCTCCACGCCCTCTGGCAGCGCATACGCCGCCGAGCTGCGACCCTCGACGCCATCGCCGAACGGGGTGAGGGCGATCGCGGCCACACCGACCTCGAGCACCTGGTCGAGGTCCTGCACCGGGCGCTCGGCGGGCGGGCCGCACCGGCCGAGCGGATCCTGGAGATCCTCGACGGACTCGTCGACGACTCACGCGAGGCTGAGGAGCGACGGCGCCGGATCGAGTCCGATGCGGCTGCGGTCCAGATCGTCACGTTCCACTCGGCGAAGGGTCTCGAGTACCCGATCGTGCTCATCCCGTTCGGCGTGAAACAGCCGAACAACCGCAGACCCCAGCCGTACGTGTTCGGTCATGGGGGTCGTCGCTGGGTGGACGCCGCGCCACACATCACCTGGCGGGACGACCGGGACTCCGCGACGGTCACGGGTGACCCCGCATCGCGCAAGGCACTCGCCGACTTCGAGGTCGCCGAGGAGGACCGACGGCTCGCGTACGTCGCGCTCACCCGGCCGGAACATCGCCTCGTGCTCTGGGTGCGTCACGGCCAGGGTGCTGAGCAGGGCGGCCTCGGGCGCGTGCTGTGGGGACCCCGGGACGAGCGCGGTGCACTGGTGCCGCTCAGAGGCGAGAACGGTGCCTCCCTCGAGCCGGAAGCTCCTGCGAAGCCCGAGAAGCCCACGACGGTGGACGAGGCCCGCAGGGTCTACGACCGGCTCGTCGCACTCGCGCCGCACGCGTTGGCGCACACGCTGGTCGCCGGTTCGCGCGCCGTCGCCATCGAGGCCTCTGCGGCGCCGGTCCCCAGCCCGAAGCCGCACCTCAAGCTACCGCCCGGTCGTCGCCTCGTGCGTCCCGGCTGGCGAGCGTGGTCATACTCCGGCCTCACCGCCGAGGGCACCGCCATCTCGAACTACGGTCCCGAGCCGTTGCGCGACGACGAGCCCGACGAGGCTCCGAGCGATGACGTCTCCCCGCCCGTCGCGCCGACGGCGTGGGACGCGCTCTCGGCGGGCACCGGGTTCGGTGACGCGATCCACCGCATCCTCGAGGATGCCGACTTCGACGCGCTCCTCCCCGACCGGACCGGAGCGATCGGGTCGCTGCGCGCGACCGTCGAGCGCCACGGTTTCCGTCTCGCACCATCGGACGATCGCGACCTCCTCACCGCGCGCCTCGTCGACGCCGTACGAACACCGCTCGGCGTCGCCTTCGCGGACCGCTCTCCAGCGGAGGTCCTGACCCGCGGATCGCTCCGGGAGCTCGAGTTCTCCTTCGACGTCGGCACCGAGGCGCGCCCCGCTGCACTCCACCGCATTGCTGAGCTCGCCACGGATCTCGATCCGGCCGATCCATTCCGGGCCTACTTCGAGCGCATCGGACCCGGCATGCTCGCCGCCGACGAGGCTCGCGGGTACCTGAGCGGCAGCATCGACCTCGTCGCCCGCGACCCGGGCTCCGGCACCGTCGACCGTCATTGGGTGGTCGACTACAAGACCAACCGGTCGCCGAGCGGCCGGTACGACCGGGCAGCCCTGCAGGACCTGATGGAGCACGGCAACTACCCGCTGCAGGCGGCGCTGTACCTCGTTGCACTCCAGCGGTACCTGCGGCAGCGACTCGGCGACGCGTACGACGGCGCCATACACCTCGGCGGGGCGTCCTACTGGTTCGTACGGGGCATGGGTGGTGCCGACACCCCCGGGGCCGGCGGTGATCGCGACGGCGTCTGCTCGTGGCGACCGGCACCGGCCTTCCTCGACGGACTCGACAAGCTGCTCGGAGGCACGCCGTGATCGCGACGACCGAGCTCATCGACGCGCTGGTCGATCGTGGCATCCTCGGTCCGGCCGAGGTCCACACCGCCGACCTCGTGCGCCACCGTTGGCGCATCGCGGATGACACGGTGCTGCTGGCG
>JALRDW010000181.1 GCA_023262065.1 Acidimicrobiia bacterium
GGGTCATGTCGCTCATGGTACGGGAATGAACCCCGGAACCTCCGACGCCATTCCCGGGCTCAGCCCTTCCCGGCGAGCAGGTTGAGGGCGGATCCGGCCCGGAACCAGCCGATGTGCTCCTCGGACATCGTGTGGAGGGCCTCGAAGGACTCCACCGAGCCGTCGGCGTGGTGCAGCACCACCGTGAGCGCCACGCCCGGGGCGAGGTCGGCGAGGCCGATGATGTCGACCGTGTCGTCGACGAGCACCCGCTCGTAGTCGGCCGGGTCCTTGAAGGTGAGCGGCAGCACGCCCTGCTTCTTGAGGTTCGCCTCGTGGATGCGGGCGAAGGACCGCACCAGGATCGCCCGTCCCCCCATGTAGCGGGGCTCCATGGCGGCGTGCTCCCGGGAGGAACCCTCGCCGTAGTTCTCGTCACCGATCGCCAACCACGCGATGCCCGCGTCCTTGTAGCGCTTGGCGAGTTCGGGCAGGGGCACGTGCGACCCGTCCCGCACGTCGACCCCGGTGCCCGACGGGTCGAGCGCGAACGCGTTGTTCGCCCCGATGAAGAGGTTCCCGGAGATGTTCGTGAGGTGGCCGCGGTACTTGAGCCACGGACCGGCGGGCGAGATGTGGTCGGTCGTGCACTTGCCGGTGGCCTTCATGAGCACGCGCAGGCCCCTGAAGTCCTGCCCGTCCCAGGCCGGGAACGGCGCGAGCGCCTCGAGCCGGTCCGACCCCGGTCGGATCGCGACCTCGACCCCGGCGCCGTCGGCGGCCGGCGGGATGAACCCGGACTCCCCCGGGTCGAAGCCGCGGGCCGGCAGCTCGTCGGCCGTCGGCGCGGTGAGGAGCACCTCGGTGCCGTCCGCCCCCACGACCGGCTCGACGGTGAAGTCGACGTCGAGGCGACCCGTGAGCGCCATCGCGACGACGGTCTCGGGCGAGCCGATGAACGAGAGCGTGCCCGCATTGCCGTCGTTGCGCTTCGGGAAGTTGCGGTTGAACGACGACACGATCGCGTTCACCTCACCCGGCGCGATGTCGTCGCGCTGCCACTGCCCGATGCACGGGCCGCACGCGTTGGCGAGCACGGTGGCTCCGATCGCCTCGAGGTCGGCGAGGAGACCGTCCCGCTCGATCGTGGCGCGCACCTGCTCCGAACCCGGGGTGATGAGGAGCGGGGCCTTGACCCGCAGACCCTGGGCCGAGGCCTGCCGGGCGAGGTTGGCCGCGCGCCCGATGTCCTCGTAGGAGGAGTTCGTGCACGACCCGACGAGCGCGGCCGAGATCGTCTGCGGGTAGCCCTCCTCGATGACGGCCTCGCGCATCTTCGCGATCGGACGGTCGAGGTCCGGCGTGTGCGGTCCGACCAGGTGCGGCACGAGGTGGTCGAGGTCGATCTCGATGACCCGGTCGTAGTAACGCTCGGGGTCGGCATCCACCTCGGGGTCGTTGCGCAGGGAGGCCGCATTGGCCTCGGCGAGCGCCGCGACGGCCTCACGTCCGGTGGCCCGCAGGTACGCGCCCATCCGATCGTCGAACTCGAACAACGAGCAGGTCGCGC
>JALRDW010000182.1 GCA_023262065.1 Acidimicrobiia bacterium
CGTCGGCCCGCAGGCGGCAGCCGCGATCGACCTGTTCGGCAACCGCCTCGACGGTGCCGCGGCCGCGCGGATCGGTCTCGCATGGGAGTGCGTGCCCGACGAGGATCTGCTGGACCGGGCCGTCGAGCACGCCACGCGGGCCGCGGACGCGCCCCGCGAGCTCGCCATCCGGACCAAGGCGACCCTGCGCCGAGCCCACGCCACGGTGGACCACGACACCGCGCTCGCGTACGAGTTGGAGGACCAGGTGTGGTCGTTCGGACAGCCGTGGTTCGCCGAGCGCACCGGGCGCTGAGGTCGACGCTCGCACGACGGCCACCCGCATCACTAGGGTCCCCGCCCGTGACCACCACCGGCGGCCCGACCGCGTCCGAGGCCCCGGACGACACCATCCTCGATGCGGTCCTCACGCCGGCGCGCAGCCGGGCGACCACGATCGCGATCGCGATCGCCACGACGGCGGCCGTCCTCGTCGTCGCCGTCCTGGCCTGGCTCTGGATCTTCGATCGCCTCGGCGGCGACGCGGTGTCGCGCTACCTGGACGGCGAGGGCCCGACCTACGAGGGTGACGGGTTCCGCGCCCGGTTCCCGACGGAACCGTCCCGGGTGGAGGAGCCGTCCCCACTCGGCACCGTCGCGATCGTGTCGAGCACGCCGCGCGCCCGCCTGCGGTTCTCCGTGACCGCGTCCGACGCCCCCGTCGACGCGGCGAACGATCCCGTCGCCGCGCTCAACACCGCCGCCGCCACGTTGGTGGTGGCCTCGAACGGCCGGTTCGTCGACCAGGACGACCCGGGCGTCCTCGGTCCGGCCGCGTCGAAGAACTTCACGTACCGGGTCGGTCGGACCGTCTTCCGGACCTCGATGCTGCTGACGGTGAGCCGGCTCTACACGACGCAGGTCTCGGGCGCCGAGCCGACCCGCGCCGAGTTCGAGGCGCTCACGAGCAGCTTCACGCTCTCGCCCGTCGGCTGATCAGCCGAGGAACTCGACCTCGAGCTCGGCCTCCCGCTCGATCACACCCGAGCGGACCTCGCAACTCACACGAGGAACTCGGCCTCGAGCTCGGCCTTCCGCTCGGTCCACTCCTCGGCGAGCATGGCGTAACGGACGTGGTCCTCGAACACCCCGCGGATCTGCAGCAGACCCCGCGACGTGCCCTCGTCGCGCATGCCGAGCTTCTCGGCCACCCGGCGACTCGCGGTGTTGCGCGGCACGATGGCCGCCTCGATCCGATGGAGCGCGAGGTGCTCGAAGCCGTAGCGGAGCGTGAGGACCACGGCCTCGGGCGTGTAGCCCTGCCCTGCGTGTGCCTCGTCCATCCAGTAGCCGACGTACGCGGACTGGAACGGTCCGCGCTGGACGCTGCCGAGGCTCACCTCGCCGATGAGCGTCGCGCCGAGGAAGATGCCGTAGCCGTAGGCGGCGTCGAACTGTCGCTGCCGGTCCCAGGCCTGGCACCGGGCCCGGAAGCCGCTGCGGTCGGCGAGGGCGTCCGGGGTGCCGAACTCCGGGAGCGGTTCCCACGGCTCGAGCCAGTCCCGGTTCGCGCTGCGGACCGCACGCCACGCCTCGAAGTCGGTGTCGCGCAGCGGACGCAGGGCCACACGCGGGCCCTCCATCTCCGTGCGTCGTCGACCGATCACGTCGCAGCTCCCCTCACATCGGCGACAGGCTAGCGGCGCGACCCCGACGCGCGCCCCGGTGCCCGGCACCACGGACGATGCGTCGGGACGCGCTGCCCTAGGCTCGCCGCCGATGGTCACGCCCGCATCGCCGCCCGATCCGAACCGCCTCGTCTGGCTCGACCTCGAGATGACCGGCCTCGACACCCGGCGGCACGTCATCGTCGAGATCGCGGTCATCGTCACCGACTCCGACCTCGAACCGCTCGACGACGGCATCGACATCGTCATCGGCGCGTCCGACGCCGAGCTCGCCGCGATGGACGACTTCGTGATGAACATGCACACGAAGTCCGGACTGCTCGAGGAGATCCGGGCCTCGACCGTGACGATCCCGGAGGCGATGGGACGGGCGCTCGACTACGTGCGGGGCCACGTACCCACCCCGCGGACCGCGCCGCTGTGCGGCAACACGATCGGTGCGGACCGGCGATTCCTCGACGCGCAGATGCACGCGCTCGAGGAGTACCTCCACTACCGGTCCATCGACGTGTCGTCGCTCAAGGAACTCGCCCGCCGGTGGAACCCGACGGTGTTCCGGGCCCGCCCGGGCAAGGCCGAGACGCACCGGGCGCTCGACGACATCCGGGAGTCGATCGCCGAGCTGGCCCACTACCGCGAGCACTTCCTGCGGCTCGCCGACCCGCCGGTCACCCCGGACGCCGCCGGCTGATCCGCCCCCGGGGCGACCTCAGGCGGTCGGCATCTCGCCCGAGGCCTGCAACTCGCGGATCGCTCCGAGCACGGTGGTCACCGACCGCTCGCGCGCACCGTGGCCCATGAGGCCGAAGCGCCAGGCCGTCCCGGCGAACGCACCGAGCCCACCGCCGACCTCGATCCCCCAGCGCTCGAGCATCGTGCGGCGCAGCGCCGCCTCGTCGGCGCCCTCGGGGAGCCGGGCGGTCGTGAGCTGCGGCAGACGGTGCCCGTCGCGGGCGAGCAGCGTGAACCCGAGCGTCTCGAGTTCGGCCTGGAGACGGCCACCGACCGCGGCGTGCCGGGCCCAGGACGCCTCGAGTCCCTCGTCGAGGAGCACCCCGAGCCCCGCGTGCAGGGCGACGACCATCGAGATCGGTGCGGTGTGGTGGTACTTGCGCGCCGCACCGACGTAGTCCCCGATGAGCCCGAGGTCGAGGTACCAGGACTGGGGCGGGGTGACGCGAGACCGGATGCGCTCCACCGCCCGGTCCGAGAACGTGACCGGCGCGAGCCCCGGGGGGACCCCGAGGCACTTCTGGGTACCGGAGTAGCAGGCGTCGACCCCCCACGCGTCGATCTCCACCGGGATGCCGGCGAGCCCGGTCACCGTGTCGACGAGGAGGAGGGTGTCGGTGTCGCCGAGTGCGCGCAGCGGTGCGACGTCCGACCGCACGCCCGTCGAGGTCTCCGCGTGCACGACCGCAACGAGCCGGGCGTGCGGCGCGGCGGCCTGCGCGTCGAGGAGGGCCTGCGGATCGATCGGCTCGCCCCAGGCCGCCTCGACCCGGATCACCTCGGCCCCGCACCGCCGCGCGACCTCGCACATGCGCTCGCCGAACACACCGTTGACCCCGATGATCACGGTGTCGCCCGGTTCGACGAGGTTGACGAAGCACGCCTCCATACCCGCCGAGCCCGTGCCGGAGATGGGCAGGGTGAGTGCGTTCTCGGTGCGGAACACCGTGCGGAGCCGGTCACTCGTCTCGTCGAGGATGCGGAGGAACTCGGGGTCGAGGTGGCCGACGAGCGGTCGGCCGAGCGCGGCGAGCACCTCGGGGTACGCGTTGGACGGGCCGGGCCCGAGGAGGAGGCGATCGGGGATGGTCATGGCGGAGGATCGTAGCGACCGGTCCGCGCGTGCCCGCGGGCGGGTCAGGCGGCGGGATCGGCGAGCGGACCGTTGAACATCCAGCGGATGCCGAACCGGTCGAGGCAGGTGCCCCAGTACCCCCAGAACTCGTCGTGCAGCGGTGTCACCTCGGTCGAACCCTCGGAGAGGCGGGCGAAGAGCCGCTCGGTCTCCGC
>JALRDW010000158.1 GCA_023262065.1 Acidimicrobiia bacterium
TCGCGTGCGCGGCTCCTACGATCGACGACCGTGGAGTCCGGCCCACTCGTCCCGCTCATCGAGCGTCTCAGCGCGGCCCACGCCGAGCGGTCCCCGCTGGTGGTCGGGCTCGCGGGCTCGGTCGCCGTCGGCAAGTCGACACTCGCGGCCGCGCTCGCCGAGGCGCTCGCACCACGCGCCGTCGCCGTCGTGGGTACCGACGGCTTCCTGCTCCCGAACGCCGTGCTCATCGAGCGCGATCTGTTCCTGCGCAAGGGGTTCCCGGAGTCCTACGACGCGGAGGCGCTCACCGCCTTCATCGAACGTGTCCGCACGGGGACCGCGGTCGAGGTACCGGTGTACTCCCACGCCGAGTACGACGTGGTCGACGAACGACGTCCGATCGGTACGCCCGAGGTGTGCATCGTCGAGGGCGTGAACGCTCTGCGATTCGCCGAGCACCTCGACCTGGCGATCTACCTCCACGCCGATGAGGCCCACATCGTCGACTGGTACGCGGACCGTTTCGTCGCCGAGTGCGCGGCCGCTCGGGACGATGAGACCTCGTTCTACCGCGGGTGGTCGGGACTCGAGGAGGGCGAGCAGCGTGCACTCGCCGCACAGTTCTGGGCGGCGATCAACCATCCGAACCTCGTCGACCACATCGCACCGACCGCCCGAGCGGCCCACGTCGTCGTCGAGAAGGGGCCCGACCATGGGATCCTGCGGATCGAGTGGCGCCGGTGATCCACCTCGCGAGCGACGGCCTCGCCCTCGCCCTCGATCCGGCGCGCGGGATGGTCGCCACCTCGTTGCGGCACGGCGACGAGGAACTCCTCGCTCCGAGTCGGGCCCGGCGCGAGGAGATCGTGCGGGTCGACACGGTGCGCGGAATGCCGCTGCTCGCGCCGTGGGCGAACCGCCTCCCGGGGGACCGGTACCCCGCGCACGGGAGGACGGTCGACCTCGGTGCCCTCCCGATCGAGCGCGACCCGGCGGGCCTGCCGCTGCACGGCACCCTCACCGGTCGGGGGGACTGGGTCGTCCTGGAGCACCGGCGAGACGCGGTCGTGGCAGGGGTCCAGCTCGACGAGGACGCCGTGACCGCCGCCGCGTTCCCGTTCGCCGCGCGCCTGCAGGTCGAGTGGCGGCTCGGTGGGGACGCACTCGAGGTGACCACCACGCTGCTCGCGACCGGCGGTGACGTCGTGCCGGCCTGCTTCGGTTGGCACCCCTACCTCGTGCTGCCCGACGCCGACCGTTCGGCGTGCACGGTGCGCCTCCCCGGTGGCGCGCCCGAACCCGTCGGACCGGACACGGTGGACAAGCCCATCGCGCTCGCCGATGACCGCGAGGCGGTGCTGGCCGGTGCTCGCCGCACGCTCACCCTCACCCTGGGCCCCGGCTACGGAGCGCTGCAGGTCTGGATGCCGGCGGGGGAGCCGTTCGTCAGCCTCGAGCCGATGGTCGCCCCGACCGGCGCGCTCGCCACCGGGCACCACCCGGTGGCGCGACCCGGCGCGCCGTACCGGGCGACGTTCAGGCTCGACGTGCGCGGTACCGCCTGATCGTCGCCGCGGTCGCCGGGTCGTGCGGGGTCTCGACCCCGTCGCGCACCTCGGCGAGGATCGTGGCGGCGAGCACCTTGCCGAGTTCGACGCCCCACTGATCGAACGAGTCGATGCCCCACAGTGCGCCGGCCGCCGCCACCTTGTGCTCGTAGAGGGCGATGAGCGCACCGAGCGACGACGGGGTGAGGGCGTCGAGCATGAGGATGGTCGAGGGCCGGTCGCCCGCGAACACGCGGTGCGGGACGAGCGCGGGCTCCACCCCTTGGGCCGCGACCTCGGCGGCGAACCGGCCGCGGGCGAGCGCCTCGGCCTGGGCGATGGCGTTGGCCACGAGTGCGTCCTGATGATCGCCGATCGGGTCGTGGGCCCGAGCCACCACGATGAGGTCGACCGGCGCGATGACCGTGCCCTGGTGCAGCAGCTGGAGGAACGCGTGCTGCGCATCGGTGCCCGGTGCACCCCACACGATCGGTGAGGTTCCGACGCGGACCGGGGCACCGTCCTCGTCGACCGATTTGCCGTTGCTCTCCATCTCGAGCTGCTGCAGGAACGCGGGGAGGCGGGCGAGGTCGCTCGCGTACGGGATCACGGCCCGGGTGTCCATGTCCTCGAGGTCGGTGTTCCACACCTCGGTGAGTGCGAGCAGCACGGGCAGGTTGCGCTCGAGCGGCGCACTGACGGCGTGCTCGTCCATCGCGCGCATCCCGGCGAGGAACTCGTCGAACGCGTCGGGACCGATGGCGAGCAGCACCGGGAGTCCGATGGCCGAGGAGACGGAGAACCGACCGCCGACCCAGTCCCAGAACCCGAAGGTCCGGGTCGCGTCGATGCCGAAGGCCCCGACCGCGTCGAGGTCGGTGGACACGGCGACGAAGTGCGCGGGAACCGCGTCCTCACCGAGCGCGTCGACGATCCAGGCCCGCGCCGCCCGTGCGTTGGCCATCGTTTCGGCCGTCGTGAACGTCTTCGAGGCGACGATGCACAGCGTGCTCGCGGGATCGAGTCCGGTGAGCGCCCGTCGCAGGTCGGCCGCGTCGACGTTCGAGACGAACCGGACGGTCAGATCGGGATCGACGAAGGGCCGCAGGGCGGTCGTCACCATCTCCGGACCGAGATGCGAGCCGCCGATGCCGAGGTGGACGACGGCGCGGAAGCGAGCGCCCGTGGCCCCACGGTGCGTACCGTCCCGCACGGCGGAGGCGAACGCGCGCATCTCGTCGAGCACGGCGTGCACCTCGGGGACCACGTCGCGACCACCCACCTCGATCCGGGCGTCGCGGGGGGCGCGCAGCGCGGTGTGGAGCGCGGCGCGTGACTCGGTGGTGTTGACGACCGCCCCCGCCTGCAGACCGCGCAGGCGGGCATCGACCCCGCGCGCGCGGGCGAGCGCGACGAGGAGACGCAGCGACTCCCCGGTGAGGCGCTGCCGGGTGAGGTCGAGGTGGACGCCCGCGGCCTCGGCCGTGAGCACCTCGAGGCGGCTCGCGTCCTCGAGCAGTTCGCGCAGGTGGGTGGTGGCGAGCGTCGCGTGGTGCTCGGCCAGTTCCGACCATGCCGCGGAGTCGGTGAGGCTCACGCCGGGGCCTCCTCGATCGGGGTCCGGCCGGCGAACCCGGCCTCCGGCCAGTGCCACCACCCGATGCGCGGCTCACCGAGCAACCAGCAGAGGTGGTACTCCCGACCGTCGCCGGTGCGGGCCGGGAAGTCGATGAGGCCGCGGTACGGGTCCCGCAGCACGATGCCCTCGTCGGTGAGGGTTGCGAGCGCCTCGCGCAGCTGGGCCTCGGCCACCGGGTTGATCGCCGCCGGTCGTTCGGCCTCGGCGGCGGTCGCGCCGTGGCCGTTCGGGGTCACGCCCGGCAGCGCGCCGACGAGCCGGGACGCGTCCGCGAGATCGCGCACACGACGCAGCACCTCGCTGACCCGGGGCAGTGCGGCCTCGGCCCGTTCGAGCGTCCAGTCCTCCACGGCGTCCGACGTTACCGGCGGGAGCGACGGCGGGTGCCGTCTACGCTCTCGCCCGTGACCACGACCACCCGAGTCGCGTACCTCGGCCCCGCCGGCACCTTCACCGAGGAGGCACTGCGCACGCAGGCCGATCTGCGGGCGGCCGCGCACCTGCCGGTGCGATCGGTGCCCGAGGTCGTCGCGGCCGTGGGCCGGGGGGACGCCGACCTCGGTCTCGTCCCGATCGAGAACGCGATCGAGGGTGGGGTCGCCCTCACGCTCGATGCCCTCGGGTTCGAGAGCGATCTGCTCATCCAGCGCGAGATCGACCTACCGATCTCCCTCAACCTCGCAGCCCGGGAGGGCACCACGCTCGCCGGGGTCCACACCGTGCTCACCATGCCGATGGCGGTCGGGCAGTGCCGGGCCTGGCTGGCCAAGCGGCTGCCGGAGGTGGAGATCCGGGCCGCCAACTCCACGGCCGAGGCGGCCCGCGAGGTCGCGCGCTCGAAGCGTGCCGGCCTCGCCGCGATCGCGAACGCCGCCGCGGTCAAGGAGTACGGCCTCCGCAACCTCGCGACGCGCATCGAGGACCACGACCACAACCAGACCCGGTTCGTGCTCGTGGGCCACGGGATCCCGGCGCCGACGGGCCACGACCGCACGAGCATCGTCTGTTTCCAGCGCTCGGACCGTCCCGGTTCGCTGCTCGCGATCCTGCAGGAGTTCGCGGCCCGCACCATCAACCTCACGAAGGTCGAGTCGCGTCCGACCAAGCACTCGCTCGGCGACTACTGCTTCTTCATCGACTTCGTCGGTCACGTCGGCGAGCCCATCGTGGCCGACTGCCTCCGGACGATCGCGGCTTCGGCCGCGCAGGTGAAGTTCCTCGGGTCCTACCCGGTCGCCGGTGAGGCGGCGAGCCAGCGGCGCCGATCGGCGACGCGGGCCTGGCGCGACGCGGAGTCGTGGATGAACGACCTGCACGCGCGCATCCGCCCGCCGGGGGGTGACGCGTGATCGACGTCAGGCGACTCCGCGACGAACCCGAGTACCGGGCGGGCATCGAACGCAAGCGGGTGCGGCCCGGGCTCATCGACGAGGTGCTCGCGGCCGAGGAGGAACGCCGCAACCTGCTGGGCGAGGTCGAACGCCTGCGGGCCGAGCAGAACGCGGCCTCGAAGGCGATCGGGCAGGCGGCCCCCGAGGACCGACCGGCCCGCATCGAGGCGGCCGCCGGGTTCAAGGAGCGTCTCGGGACGCTCGAGCCCCGGCTCGCCGAGGTGGAGGAGACGGTGCGCTCCCTCGCGCTGCAGATCCCGAACCCCGCCTCGATCGAGACCCCGGATGGCGGCGAGGACGACGGCACGGTGGTGCGCACGGTGGGTGGGCAGCCCGCCGCGCCTGCGCTCGATCACGCCGCGCTCGGCGAGGCGTTGGGCTTCGTGGACAGCGAGCGCGGCGCGCAGGCGAGTGGATCACGGTTCGCGTACGTCATGAACGAGGCGGTCCTGCTCGAACTCGCACTCGTCCAGTGGGTCATGGCCGAACTCGTGCGCGAGGGGTTCACGCCGGTCGTGCCACCGGTGCTCGTGCGCGAGCAGACGATGGAGGAGGCCGGGTTCTTCCCGACCGATCGCGCCCAGGTCTACGAGTTGGGCGAGGACGAGTTGTTCCTCGTGGGCACGAGCGAGGTGCCGCTCTCGGCACTCCACCGTGGGGACCTGTTCGATCCGGACGCGCTGCCGCTGCGGTACGGCGGGTTCTCCTCCTGCTTCCGCCGGGAGGCCGGCACCTACGGCAAGGACACGCGCGGCATCTTCCGGGTGCACCAGTTCGACAAGGTCGAGATGTTCGTGTGGGCCCACCCCGATCGGTCGTCGGAGGAGCACGAGCGGATCCTCGCGACCGAGGAGCGCATCGTCGGCGGTCTCGGGCTGCCGTACCGGGTCATGGACATCGCGGCCGGCGACCTCGGTGCGCCCGCGGCCCGCAAGTTCGATCTCGAGGTCTGGCTGCCGAGCGAGGGTCGGTACCGCGAGCTCACCTCCTGCTCGAACTACCTCGACTACTCGGCCCGACGCCTCGGCACCCGGGTGCGGGACGCCGACGGCAACCGGCTCGTGCACACGCTCAACGGCACGGCCTGCGCGGTCGGCCGCACGCTGCTGTTCCTGTTCGAGCACTTCCAGGAGGCCGACGGCGGCCTCGCGGTCCCCGACGTGCTCGTGCCGTACACCGGCTTCTCCCGGGTCGAACCCCGGGCCTGAGCGGTCCCCGGCCCGACGATCCCCAGAGGTAGAACGCGTTCCGGTCCGGGGCGTACTCTGCCCTCCCGGAGGGATGCCGGAGAGGCCGAACGGGGGGGTCTTGAAAACCCTTGAGCGAGAGCTCCGTGGGTTCAAATCCCACTCCCTCCGCCATCGCGAGCACCTCGAGCGACCGCCCACCTGAGAGGGACGACCCCATGTACATCGGATACACCGACGAGCAGAAGCGCCTCCGGGACGAACTCCGGGCCTACTACGAGGCGATGCTCACCGACGAGATCCAGGACGAGCTGTCGCGCAGCGAGGGGGTCGGGCCGCTCGCTCGGCGTCTCTGGAAGCAGATGGCGTCGGACGGCTGGGCCGGCATCGGCTGGCCGAAGGAGTACGGGGGTCAGGGTCGTACCCCGATCGAGCAGTTCGTGTTCTTCGACGAGTCGATGCGGGCCGGGGCACCGGTACCGATGCTCACCATCAACTCCGTGGCGCCGACGATCATGCAGTACGGCAGCGAGGAGCAGAAGGCCTTCTACCTGCCGAAGATCCTCGCCGGTGAGATCCACTTCGCCATCGGCTACACCGAGCCGGAGGCGGGCACCGACCTCGCCTCGCTGAAGACCCGGGCCGTGCGGGACGGCGACGAGTACGTCATCAACGGGCAGAAGATCTGGACGAGCCTCGCGACCGACGTCGACTACGTCTGGCTCGCCGTGCGTACGGACCCGGACGTCAAGAAGCACAAGGGCATCTCGATGCTCATCGTCCCGAGCGACGCGCCGGGGTTCAAGGTCGAGCCGATCAAGAACATGGGTGGGCTCAACACGAACATCACCTTCTACGACGACGTGCGGGTGCCGGTCGGCAACCTGGTCGGCGAGGAGAACAAGGGCTGGAACCTCATCACGAACCAGCTCAACCACGAGCGGGTCACGCTCTGCTCCTCGGGCATCGTCGAACGCCAGCTCGAGGACGTCTCGGCCTGGGCCAAGGAGGCGACGCTGCCCGACGGGCGCCGGGTCATCGACCAGGAGTGGGTGCAGCTCAACCTGGCCCGGGTGCACGCCCGGCTCGAGTACCTGCGGCTCATCAACTGGAAGGTCGCGGCCGACGCGACCGCCGGTCTGCCGCTCGACCCCGCATACGCGTCGAGCATCAAGGTGTTCGGCACCGAGTTCTACCTCGAGGCCTTCCGGGCCCTCATGGAGATCATGGGTTCGAACGCGGTCGTGAAGGGCGGTTCGCCCGCGGCGGTCGTGCAGGGTCGCATCGAGGCCCGGACCCGCAGCATGCACATCCTCACCTTCGGTGGTGGCACCAACGAGATGCAGCGCGACCTCATCAATGCACCGGCGAGCGAACTCGGTCCGGCAGCGCTCGCCGAGGCGG